>CAWIQV010000066.1:0-65497 GCA_963838275.1 uncultured Gammaproteobacteria bacterium
CCAAGTCGCTGGGCAAGGAGCTCGCGACCACCGGCGTGGCCGTCAATGCGGTGACTCCCGCCGCGGTGCGCACCGCGATCTTCGACCAGATGACCCAGGCCCACATCGATTTCATGCTGTCGAAGATCCCGATGGGACGCTTCGGCACGGTCGAGGAGAATGCGGCGCTGATCGCCTGGCTGGTCAGCCGCGAGTGTTCGTTCTCGACCGGCGCCGTGTTCGACATTTCCGGTGGCCGCTCCACCTACTAGGCGGCTCTCGATCGCCAACCGTCCTTGAGGACTTCCCATGAAGTTACTGCGTTATGGTCCGGCCGGATCCGAACAGCCCGGTGTGCTCGACAGCCAGGGCCGGATCCGCTCGCTCGCCGGCGTGGTCAGCGAGCTGAGCGCCGGATCGCTGGAGTCCGCCGCACTGGCGGCGCTGGCGCGACATCCCGTCGAGAGCCTGCCGCTCGTGCCGGGGAGCCCGCGCCTCGGTACCCCCTATACGGGAATCGGCAAGTTCATCGCGATCGGGCTGAACTACAGCGACCATGCGGCCGAATCCGGGCTGCCGGTGCCGACCGAACCGGTCGTGTTCATGAAGGCGACCAGCTGCATCGTCGGTCCGAACGATGACGTGATGCTGCCCAAGGGCTCGATCAAGACCGACTGGGAAGTCGAGCTCGGCGTCGTGATCGGCCGTGCCGCGCGCTACGTACCGGAGGAGCAGCGCGCTCGAGCACGTCGCGGGCTACTGCGTCATCAACGACGTCTCGGAGCGCGCGTACCAGCTCGAGCGCGGCGGCACCTGGGACAAGGGCAAGGGCTGCGATACCTTCGGCCCCGTGGGTCCGTGGCTCGTGACGGCCGACGAAGTCGGCGATCCACAGGCGCTCGACATGTGGCTGGACGTCAATGGCGTCCGCATGCAGACCGGCAATACGCGTACGATGATCTTCTCGGTGCGCACCATCGTCAGCTACGTCAGCCAGTTCATGACGCTGCTGCCGGGCGATCTGATCACGACCGGCACGCCGCCGGGAGTCGGCATGGGCAAGAAGCCGGCGCCGGTATTCCTGCGGGCCGGGGACACGATGACGCTCGGCATCTCCAAGCTCGGAACGCAGCGGCAGTCTGTTGTTCCGTGGTCACAATCGGCCTGAAAGGGCCGGAAAACCCGATGCGTGCGTGGCGCAAGATGGCTATTGCAGTATTTTTAGAATGTAGTATAAAGTCCCAAAATATGCCAGGGAGTGGCGGAGAGTAATCGGAACGAGCTGGGGGAAACCGTCGCAGGCAGAAAGCACTGCGGCAGCACGATGAGGCAGCTACTGCGCTCCGGGAAGCAACCGGATCCGGGTCCTGAGTCCATCGCGCACCGTTCACCCCTGCAGCCTCTGATGCTCCGTCGCTCACGCGGCGACCTTAGCCGGTTGCCGGCGCGGCTCGCATGGTGGGTCCAGGTCTCGACGATCAACGACTGGGGGAGACAGCAGTGAAGAAGTTAGTTGTGACGGCGGTTCTATCCGCGACGAGCGCCGCTGCGCTGGCGCAGAATGCGAGCGTCAATTCCGGCCCTGATACCAGCAACGAGCTGCAGGAAGTGGTCGTCACCGGAACCCTGATCCGCGGCGCGGAGCCGAACGGATCGCCGGTCCAGGTGGTCTCCACGGCCCAGATCGCGGCTACCGGCACGACCAACACGGCCGACCTGCTGGCGACGGTGCCGGCGATGACGAGCTTCAACACGACGCCGATCGGCGGCAACCAGGAGTTTCGCAGCGGCGGCCAGACCATCCCCGGCATGCGTGGCCTGCCCGGTACCGCGGTGCTGGTCATGATCGACGGGCATCGCCTGGTCGGCGACTCGCCGTTGCTGACCACTGCGGATCCGTCCTCGATTCCGCCGGAAGCGATCGACCACGTCGAGGTGGTGCAGGACGGCGGCTCGGCGACCTACGGTTCGGACGCGGTCGCCGGTGTCATCAACATCATCCTGAAGAAGAATTTCAACGGCGCGGAGTCGTATCTCAGCTACACCGGTGCCAATGACTACAGCGCCCGCAGCATCGGCCAGCTGCTCGGCAAGACCTGGAGTGGTGGCTCGGCGCTGCTGGACTTCCATTACGAGGACAACTCGCCGCTCTACAACACCGATCGCACGTTCTATACCGAGGACCTTCGGCAGTACGGCGGTGTGGATTCGTACCAGACCACCTGCGGACCGGCATTGAACCTGCGTATTGGCTCCCAGTACTACAACGCGGTCACCGGCACGCCCGAGCAGGGCCTGAACGTGACGCAGGCCGCGACCTGCGATCCGAGGGCCGCGACGCAGCTGATCTATCCGAATCGCCGCTACGCGCTCGTTGGAAATATCCGGCAGGAGGTTGGCGACAAGCTGCATCTGACGGTGGATGCGAAGTACACGGATGACAAGTCGAGCGGGCTGTATGCGCCGCAGACACTGCAGATCAACAACGCCGGGTTTACCGGCATTCCGCAGGGCCTGGTGATTCCGGGTCCGAACCTTGCCGCTGACGCTGCGGTGTTCGGTGCGGGCGTGATCACGGCCGCCAATCCGTACTACATCCAGCCGCCGAACGTGCCGTGCGTCGGCGGGGCGGGCACCGCAACCTGCCTGCAGGGCGCCCCGGAAACCGTGTATGCGAATTCCGGTGTGTTCGGAGCAGCGGGCAACATCGTGAACCAGTTTCGCGCGCAGTCCGCGATGATCGATATCGGCGCCAGCTACGACCTGACCAAGACCTGGGAGATCAGCACCGATTTCGACTTCGGCATCAGCAGCAGCACGGCGCTGAACCCCGACAGCTCGTCGGTCAACCCCGGCGCGCTGTATGCCGCCGAGATCGGCACGACGACCAGTACCGCGCTGGATCCTTTTGGTCCGATGACCAATCCGAATGTCGCTGGCGCGATCATGAACTGGCCGCTGCTGTTCAAGGCCATTCAGCGTATCTACGATTTCAACGTCAAGGCGGATGGCTCGTTGTTCACATTGCCCGGCGGCGACGTGAAGCTCGCCGTCGGTGGGGCCCTGCGCGACGAGCAATACGTCGGCGAGGATCCGATCGGCGTCCCGGGCGCGGTTGCGCCGGTCAGTGGCGTGCCGAGCTTCACGCCCGGTAACTACCAGAGCCACAGCCGGCAGGTTCATGCCGTCGACGGTGAGCTGCTGGTGCCCATCGTCGGCGCCAACAATGCGATCCCCGGCGTGCAGAAGCTCAGCCTCTCGGTCGCTGGTCGTTACGATCACTACAGCGATTTCGGCAATACCAGCAATCCGAAGTACGGCATTACCTGGTCGCCGATCCAGGATATCGCCTTGCGCGCGACTTACGGAACTTCGTTCCACGCACCGCAGCTGGCCGACATCTACGCGATCGACACGCGTGTCGGCGTCACGCAGGTGCAGTATGGTGCCAATCCGGCGTCCTACCCCGGTAACATCGCGGCGCTGGTGGCCGCGGGTAATGCGGGTTCGGCGGCCAACTTCCCGGCGATCTACACGATCGGCATGCCCGGCGGCAAGCCAGGGCTGAGCCCGGAGACCGCCAAGACCGGAACCTTCGGCGTGGACTTCACGCCGTCGTTCCTGCCGGGATTCAGGGCCAACATCACGAACTTCCTGATCCGGTACTTCAACGAGGTCGAGATCCCGACGACCCCCGGTACGGCGGCGAGCACCAACTTCTGCAATCCGTCGTACATCGAGCTTTATACCTTCAACGGCATCAGCAACTGCGCGTCCAACCCGACGCTCGCGGGCGTGCCGGCCACACCGCTCAGCGCGGCGCAGCTCAACGCCGTCCTGACGGGCCTGCGGTTCTATGCACCGTTCACCCTCGCACAGGTGGAAGCAAGCGGTCTGCCGGTATATCTGGTCAGCAGCGCACAGCGGCAGAACATCGGCACCACCGACATCGACGGCTGGGATTTCGACTTCAACTACGTCCACACCTTCCCCATCGGCATCGTCAGCACGGACCTGAGCGGTGAATACCTGTACAAGTTCCAGTCGCAGACGGCCCCGGGTGCGGTATTCGTCGACAACCTGAAGAGCGGTTCGCAGTACTTCCAGAATGACGCGGGTGCTCAGGACATCATCCCCTGGCACTTCCGCTACACGCTGGGTCTGCAGAGCGGGCCGGTCAGCCAGCAGGCGGCGGTCAACTACACCGGTCACTACAACTACCTGTATTCGAAGTACGACTACGTCGCGAGCCCGACCGGCAAGACCACGCCGGCGATCCAGTGGGTGCAGGAGTTCATCACGATCGACTATTCGGCCAACTACAATTTCCCGCAGGAAAGCGGGGCCTTCAAGGGACTGAAGCTCCAGTTCAACGTGTACAACGTCCTGAACACGCCGCCGCCGCTGGTCTACATCACGGGCACGTCGCCGTCCTCCGGATTCAACTCCGCTGGGGCGAGCCCGCTGGGCCGGACATTCAGGGTGAGCCTGGACAAGCGCTGGTAACACGAGCGTCGAGGACGAACGTCAGCAAGGACGTTCGTCCGGTGGAACTGATCGGATCGGGTGCACGTGCCGGCGAGCGAGAGCTCGCCGGCACGTGCACGAATCGGACCTTGAGACCCGATCGAACGGGTCCCGCTGCAAGTACGGGGGAATGGCTGTCGTGAATGAACCCGCTACCCGTGAAATGCCGGACCGTCGCCGCTTCCTGCGGTCCGCCGGTGCGATCGCGCTGACGCTCGGAGTCACGCGCAGCCTCGATGCGCTCGCCAAGCCCGCTGCCGCGAGGAGCCTGCGCGGCCTGTTCCCGATCGGGGAGACGCCGTTCACGCCGGACAATGTGCTGGACCTGGACGGACTGGCCGCCGAGGTCCGGTTCTGCAGTCGCGGTGGCGTGCCGGGGTTCGTGTGGCCGCAGATCGCCAGTGGCTGGTCCACGCTCAGCGAGAAGGAGCGCCTCGACGGCGCCGAAGCGATCCTGGCCGCGGCGCAGGGCGGCAGGACCGCGGTGGTGATCGGCGTGCAGGCGATCGGCGGGGACATGGATACCACGCTGCGCTACGTGAAGCATGCGACCGATCATGGCGCCGATGCGATCATCTCGCTGCCGCCCGAGAAGGTGGACGAGCAGGCGATGCTGGACTACTACAAGGCCATCGGCGCGGCGACGCCATTACCGTTGTTCGTGCAGACCCTCGGTGACATGAGCGTTGACCTGATCGTGAAGATGTACCAGCAGATCCCGACGATGAAGGTCGTCAAGGACGAAGCCGGCAATCCGCTCGAACGGGTCAGGCCGATCCTCGAGGGCACCGACCACAAAGTCGCCGTATTTGCGGGGCAGGGCGTGCGCACGATGCTCGACGAGATGCAGCGTGGCTTCACCGGATTCTGTCCGCTGCCCGGACTTGCCGACCTGTTCCAGAGAGCCTGGGAACTGTGGGAGTCGGGCCGGAAGCGCGAGGCCTTCGACATGTTCGGCCGCGTGCTGGCCTTCGATTCGATCCAGGGCGCCACGCAATACACGATGATCGCTCGCGGCATATTCAAGGAGGGTACCACGCGGCGCCCGACACCCGGCATGGGAGCCGGCCGCCCGCAGCCAAAGCTCGACGATGCGCAGAAGCGCGTGATTCGCGAGGCCTTCGACACCTACCTGAAGCCGCATGTCCACGCTTAGCGCAGCCTGGCGGGGGAGCGCCGCGCTGGCCCTGCTGGCGGCAGGTGCGATGGCGCATGCGGCGGACGCCGACGCGCCGGCGGCGATCCAGCCAGCGACCTTCGGACCCAACTGCTCGGTATGCCACGGTGGGGACGGGGCCGGAACGGATCGCGCACCGACCCTGGTGGGCAGCCGGCACCTGCGCGGCCAGCGTGAAGCGGAGATCGCGGCGGTGATCACGAACGGGCGCGGCAACATGCCCTCGTTCTCGTTCCTGCCAGCCGCGCAGATCCAGGCACTGGCCTATTACGTGCGCAGCCTGAATGCCGATGCCTTCGACATGAAGCCTGCCGGCGACCTTGGCTCCGGCGCCAGCATCTTCTTCGGCGAGGGACACTGCGCGGATTGTCACATCGCGCAGGGACGCGGTGGGATCAATGGACCGGACCTGTCCAACATCGGACACCTGTCCACGCTGGCCGAGCTGACGCAGTCGCTGCTGCAGCCCGACGCGCGGATCTCGAACGGCTACGGGATGGTGACGGTGAACCTGCGCGACGGCAGCGCGCTGCGCGGCTTTGCGCGCGCGCAGACCGCCCACAGCATCGACCTGCAGACCCGGGAAGGCCGCCTGCTGCTGCTGTCCGATGAGCAATACAAGTCCGTGATCGCGGACAAGACCTCGTTGATGCCGGCGTTTCGGGGTAGCGCGGAGCAGCAGCGGGACCTGATCGCGTTCCTGAGCAGCCTCGCGGGCGTCACGCCCGGCGCCAACCATGCCCTGCCGGACACGATCGCACCCGCGGCGATCGACGAAGTGCTGCATCCGAAGCCGGGTGAATGGCCGACCTATGCCGGCAACGTGAACGGCAACCGCTACAGCACGCTCGATGCGATCAATGCGAAGAACGTGTCGCGGTTGCGTCCGGCCTGGATCCATCCGATGTCCTACACCGGTCTCGAGACCACGCCGCTCGTGGTGGATGGCGTCATGTACGTGACCGCCCCGAACCAGGTCGCGGCGCTCGATGGTCGCACCGGCACGGAGATCTGGAGCTGGACGCGGCCGCGCAGCGCCGCCGAGAACATCTCGGGCGATGCGGCCAAGGGCGCCAATCGCGGCGTCGCGGTGCTCGGCGATCGCGTCTATTTCATCACCGACAACGCGCACCTGGTGTGCCTGCAGCGCCTGAACGGGGCGCTGTTGTGGGATGTCGCGATCAACGACCAGCCCGGGCATTACGGCGCGACCTCCGCACCGCTGGTGATCGGCGATCTGGTGATCGTAGGCGTCTCGGGCGGCGATGAGGCGATCCGCGGCTCGTTCGTGGCCTACAAGGCCACGACCGGCGATCTGGCCTGGCGTTTCTGGACCGTTCCCAAGGCCGGTGAGCCCGGATCCGAAACCTGGGTCGGCGCCGAGACGCCGATGGGCGGCGGTACCTGGACCACTCCGAGCTACGACACGGCGAGCGGGGTGCTGTACGTGCCCGTCGGCAATCCCTATCCGGATACCGACGGCGACGCACGCGGCGGCGACAACCTGTATACCGACAGCGATCTCGCGATCGATCCGAAGACCGGCAAGCTGCTGTGGCATTTCCAGTTCACGCCGCACGATCTGCACGACTGGGACGCGAACCAGCCGATCGTGCTGGTCGATGCACCGTTCGGCGGCCAGCAGCGCAAGCTGCTGCTGCATGCGAACCGCAACGGCTTCCTGTACGTGCTGGACCGCGCGACGGGGAAGTTCCTGCAGGGCACCGCGATGGTCAAGAAGCTGACCTGGGCCAGCGGCATCGGCGCCGACGGTCGGCCGAGTCCTGCTGCCGGCCAACGAGACCAACGATGGCGGGGTCAAGACCTGTCCCGCGGTGCGCGGCGCGACCAACTGGTATTCGACCGCGTTCAATCCCGCGACGCAGCTCTACTACGTGATGACGGTGGAGGACTGCTCGATCGTATCGCAAGGCGCACGACGGCGGCTATGGCTTCCTGCGCGATCCGGCCGATCCGTCGAAGAAGGTGCTGCGGGCGTTCAAGGTCGAGTTCGGGCAAGATCGCATGGGAAGTGCCGATGGACGGCAATCCCGAGCGCAACTACTCGGGCGTGCTCAGCACCGCCGGCGGGCTGGTGTTCTTCGGCGAGACCAGCGGCGGCATTTGCCGCGGTGGATGCACGCACGGGCAGCAGCTGTGGCACTTCGATGCGAACCAGGGCTGGAAGGGTTCGCCGATGACGTACACGATCGACGGCCGCCAGTACGTGGCGATCGCGTCGGAATCCAACATTCTCTCCTTTGCCTTGGCCGACAAGTAACGCAGCAGCGGAGCAGGAGATGAGCGCATGAGCAAGCAGGACATGTCGCGTCGGAACTTTCTGTCGGGGTCCGCCGTGGGTACCGCGGTGGGCGCAGCGGCGCTGTGGGATCCGGGCCTGCCGCGGCGCAGGCGGTCGGCGTCAAGCGCAACGACCTGCTCGATCTGCAGATCAAGGAAGTGAAGATCTACCAGTACCGACCTGACCGGAATTCATCGGCTGAACACGACCGAGACCGGTGAGCTGCTGTCGGTGGTCACGAACAACGGCATCGAAGGCAACTACACGATCGGGGACCGCAACATCACGGTCGGCTGGCTCGACTGGGCCAAGGCCAACCTCGTCGGCAAGAGCGTGATCGACCTGCTGCCGACGATCACGTCGACCAGCGGCCTGAAGGGCAGCTACGGCTTCGATGCCTCGCCGATGCGCCGTCCGGGTGGCCCGCCGCCGCCGGGATTCGGTGGTCCGGAGGGTCCGGGGATGGGACCGGCGTTCGGCGGTGCCGCGGTGAACGGCTCCGGCCTGACCCCGCGCGGCGGTGGCGCGTGGCCGAACTGGTACACGGCCGCGGCCGATGTGCTGCTGTGGGATATCCTCGGCAAGGCCGTCAACCGGCCGATCTACAAGCTGCTGTCGGGCGGCACCAGTACCAAGACGCGCATGATGGCGTATGCGAGCTCGCAGCACCTCGCCACGATCGAGGACTACGTGCCGGACCTGATGAAGGCGATCGAACAGGGCTACAAGGGCTACAAGATCCATCCGGGACGCGGTCAGCATGCGTCGGGCCCGGAGATCCCGACGTTCCGCGGTCACATGGAGATCATCAGCCAGCTGCGCAAGGCGGCGCCGGCCGACTACGTGCTGATGCACGATCCGGTGCAGATGTACAATCGCTACGAAGCGCTGCAGGTCGGGCGTCTGCTGGACGAACTGAACTACCTGTGGTTCGAAGATCCCATTCGAACCACCGACCTGGAAGGGCTCATCGACCTGCGCCGGAAGCTCGACCTGTCGCTGCACGTCGGCGAGTTCCTGTTCTCGATCGCGGACTTCGCCGAATACATCAAGAAGGATGCGATCGGCGCGGTGCGCCTGATCGCGGACAACGTCGGCGGCATCTCCGGTTCGATGCGGGTCGGGCTGCTGGCCGATGCGCATGGCATGGAATGCGCACCGCACAACTGGGGCAATGTGCTGGACCTGGCGTTGCACTTCCACCTCGAACTCGCGCTGCCCAACGTGTACTGGTTCGAGATGCCGTTCCCGGCCGATTACACCGACCGGCCTTACTTCAAGTACAAGTTCCGGATCGATTCCGACGGCTACATCCCGGCCCCGACCGAGCCGGGCCTGGGTTATCCTATCGACCACGACGCACTCGACAAGATCACCAAGAAGATCCTCCGGTAGCCATCGTGCCGGTCAACGCGTTCCTGGTGCGGCTGACGCTCGAGCAATTACCCCACTCGACATCGTTGCTACAGCATTGCCCAGACCCCCCCGTCGGGCTTTGTGAGCGTCAGCCGCCCCGGGGGCTCATGACCACCGTCGCGATGAGCCTGCTGTGCGCAGGCTTCTCGGCTGCGCTGGCGGGGGCGCAGCCGGCCGCGACGAACCCGGGCCAGGCCGAGCAGCTGGCCCGCGGCGAGGACATCTACTACGCGGACTGCACGACGTGTCACAACGATGACCTGAGTGGAGGCGCGATGCAATCGGCGCCGGCGCTCGCGGGCGATGCGTTCCTCGCGCGCTGGAATGGCCGCAGTGCCCGGGAGCTGTTCGAGCTCGCACGCACGACGATGCCCCAGGGTCAGCCGCGCAGCCTCACCGACCAGCAGTACCTCGACGTCATTGCATTCGTTCTGTCACGCAACCGGATCGCACTCGGTGACGGCGCGCTGACCGAACAGGGTGCCGGCGATATTGCCCTGCACCGCTAGGAAACCTCAGGGGATGAACATGCATCGGATGCTCGCACTGCCGGTCCTGTACGCGCTGACCCTGGCCTGCGGACCTGCGGGCGCTGCGGCGACCGGAGAATTGAGTGCGCTCGGGGATCCGGGCGACTGGGCCGCCTACGGCCACGACATGGGCGGTGGCCAGTATTCGCCGCTGAAGGACCTCAACACCGGCAACGTCGCGGGACTCAAGCGTGCGTGGGTGCACGAGTTGCCGGATCGCGGTGCGAGCATGGTCACGCCGATCTACGTCAACGGCAGGATCTATTACTGCTCGCAGCTCGGCAAGGCCGTCGCCGTCGATCCGGTGAGCGGCAAGGAGCTCTGGCGCGCCGATCCCTACGCTGCCCAGGATGGCGGTGCGCCGATCAGCGGCAATGGTGGCAAGCAGGCGGCCTGCCGCGCCGTGACCTACTGGGCCGCGGCCCACCCGAAGTCCGGCGCCGCGTGCGAGAAGCGGGTGTTCTGGGGCGATGCGAATTCCCAGACCTATGCCATCGATGCCGATACCGGCCGGTTCTGCCGGGATTTCGGCGCGCAGAAGGGCCACCCGGGCTACGTCAGCAACTGGGATTTCGAGAATCACGGCCAGGGGCTGACCAAGGCGGTCTCGCCCGGTGCCGTGGTCGGCGATGTGCTGATCACGACGCAGGGTGTCAGTGACCGGCTCGGACCCGACGCCGCCGACGGCTATGTGCGGGCCTGGGACGTCCGGACCGGCAACCTGCTGTGGGAGTTCGACCCGATCCCCGAGGACAAGCGCGAGGTCGCCGGCGCGGCCAACGTGTGGTCGACGATCAGCGCGGATCCGAAGCTCGGGCTGGTCTACATCCCGACCACGTCGATGTCGCCGGACTACTACGGCGTGGCGCGGCAGATCGACGAGTCGCTCGCGGACGCGCTGATTGCGATCGACGCGAAGACCGGCCGGATCGCGTGGTACCACACGCTGGTGCGCCACGACATCTGGGATTACGACCTGCCCGGTCATGCACTGCTCTCGACGATCACGAAGGATGGCGTCAAGCGCTACGCGGCGATCCAGCAGACCAAGATGGGCTTCGTGTTCGTCTTCGACCGCCAGAGCGGCGAGCCGATCTTTCCGATCCACGACCTGCCGGTACCGCCCTCGAGCATCCCCGGCGAGAAGGCCTCGCCGACACAGCCGATTACCGATATCGAGCCGTTCGCACTGCAGGACTTCACGCGCGATCAGATCTTCGGCCTGACGCCGGAAGACCGCGCGAGCTGCCAGGCGGACTACGACCGACGCCGCCACGGCCTGTTCCAGCCCGTCAGCGTGGAGGGCAACGTGCTGCTGCCGTCCAATGGTGGCGGCGGCGACGTCGGCGGTGTCGCGTTCGATCCCAACTCCAACCTGCTGGTGGTGCGGGCGCTGAATGATGCGATGACCGCGCGGCTGATCCCGAAGGACAAGCCGGAAGCGAAGCCGCCCGGAGTGCCCTACACGGGCGTGCCGTACGACAGCGAATCCCAGGCGAACTTCTGGCTCTCGCCGGCCGGCGCACCGTGCACGCCGCCACCATGGGTCACGCTGACCGCCATCGACATGAATACCGGCAAGCACGTGTGGCAGCGGCCGTACGGACAGGCAACGCAGTTCGGCGGCAAGCCCTATCCCGATGCTCCGGCCGCATGGGGCGCCACGAGCGTCGTCGGCGGACCGATCGTGACGGCCGGTGGACTCATCTTCATGGGCGGCACCGAGGACATGATGTTCCGCGCGCTGGACATCCGTACCGGCAAGGATCTCTGGCAGGACAAGCTCAATGCGCCGGCGACCACCGTGCCGATCACGTTCAAGGCCAAGGGGCGGCAGTACGTCGTAGTGACCGCGGCCGGACGGGGCATGCTCCCCGGCACGCGGCCTTCGATCATTGCCTATGCGCTCGACTGATACGCGCTCGAATGACCGTAGCGGACTGGACAACTATTAAGGAGATCACGATGGACGAGCAAAGGGGTCAGGGCTCCGGGGATCGACGGGCTTTCCTGCAGGCACTGGGTGTACTGGCACTGGGCGCCAGCGCGCTCGACGCTGGCGTGGCGGATGCAGCCGACATCAAGGGTGCGCAGCTCTCGACACCGAGCGGCAAGCCGCTGCGCGGCCTGTATCCGATCGTGGAAACCCCCTTCACGCCGGATGACAAGATCGATACCGATGCGCTTGCGGCCGAGGTCAAGTTCATCAATCGCGGCCGCGTGAACGGCATGATCTGGCCCGTATTCGCCAGCGCCTGGTCGACGCTGTCGGACGCGGAGCGGATCGAGGGCGCCGAGACGATGCTGGCAGCAGGCAAGGGCGGCAAGTCGGCGATCGCGATCGCGGTGCAGAACAATTCCTGGGACATCCCCACCTCGGTGCGCTACGCGAAGCATGCGGCCGCGCATGGCGCCGACGCGATCGTCGCGATTCCGCCGAACAATGGCTGGAACGTCAGCGACGCCGCGGTGCTCGACTACTACAAGCAGATCGGGGCGGCCACCGACCTGCCGCTGATCGTGCAGACCCGTGGCACCATGAGCGTCGATCTGATGCTGCAGATGTTCAAGCAGATCCCGACCATGAAGGCGACCAAGGACGAGGTCGGCAACCCGCTCGAGCGCGTCACGCCGCTGATCCAGGGCACGGACAACAAGCTGGCGGTCTGGTCGGCCGGTGGCGGTACCGGTGTCGGATTGCTCGAGGAACTGCCGCTCGGCGTCGTGGGCCTGTGCCCGACACCGCAGTTCGCCGACGTGCTGCAGCAGGTCCAGGAACTGTACTGGGCCGGCAAGAAGCGCGAGGCCTTCGACATGTTCGGCCGTGTGCAGGCCTTCGCGACGATTCCGGGCGCCACCGAATACATGATGGTCGCCCGTGGAGTATTCAAGGAAACCAACAAGACCCGTCAGCAACCGATGGAGCCGGAGGCCCGTCCGCCGGGCGGCGGTGGCGGTGGCGGTGGCGGCGGTGGCGGTGGCGGTCCCGGCGGCCGCAATCGCAAGCCGCTGACCGACGCGCAGAAGGAATTCATCGTCGATGCGATGAACACCTACCTGAAGCCGGTCCTGCGCGCCTGAGCGCGAGCGGCGCGGAGCGCGGTTACTGCGCTTTCCGGTTGATGGCGGCGGTCGACCTGAAGAGTTTCAGGTCGATCGCATCGCCCATTGCCGCGTAGCCGTCGTCGTTCGGGTGCAGGTGGTCGCCGCGATGTAGGGTCGCGCGCACCCGCGCCGGATGATCCGGATCGCGCAGTGCCGCATCGAAGTCGACGACCCCGTCGAAGGCACCACTGGTGCGGATGAACTGATTGACCTCCTGGCGCAGTTGCTCGCCGTGCAGGTCGTAGTAGTGGGAATCCTCGAACGGCGTGATCGTTCCGGCGACGATCGCGAGCCCATGCGCATGGGCGCGGGCGATCAGCTGCCGATAGGCGTCGATGATCTGCTGCGCGCTCACCGCTTCCGCGGGCGTGGTCTGGCTGTAGCCGATGTCGTTGATGCCTTCGAGCAGCAGCACCATCGCGACACCCGGTACGCCGAGCACGTCACGGTCGAAGCGCGCCAGCGCGCCGGTTCCCGGAACGTTATGCAGCAGGCGATTGCTGCCGATGCCGGCGTTGACGACCGACCAGCCGCGCGTCGCCGGATTGGCACTGAGGCGATCCGCCAGGCGGTCCGACCAGCTCTTGAACGCGTTGGGCGTGCTGCCGACGCCTTCGGTGATGGAATCCCCGAGCGTGACGACGACGCGCGTCGCGGTCGGCGAGACGATCTCCACTTCGGAGGCCAGCGCACCGCTGCGTACCAGTGCGGCCCCGGGCATCTGCGCTGCATCGACGAAATTCCCGGCGGCAGAGACATACTCCATCAGCCGGTGTGCGGGTGGTACGGTGTCCTCGGGCAGGTACACGCTGACCGCGAGCCGGGCCAGCGCCGGCAGCTTCCACTCGACCGGGTCGCTGAGTATCGGCGCATTGGCGGGGATCGTGACGGCAGCCTGCCCGGAAAAGCTCAGCGCATGGTCCGAGCCCGGAACGATCGCCCCATCTTCGCCGAGCAGCGCGACGTGGGCGGCTCCGATCCGCATCGGCTGGTCGCTGAACTCGTCGCTGAAGCGGATCCGGAGGCGCTCGGCCGCCGCGGCGATGCGCACGACCTGTCGCACCGTCACGTTGTTCAGGTCCGGAGGAGGCGCGGGGCCGCGGCTCGGCGGCGCAGCGGGCGCCGAAGCAGGGGGCGCCGCGGCGGCCGCAGCCGGTGCCGGTGTGAATGAGGTGGGCGCGAATCCCCAGGCCCCGACCCACGTCCCGCCTGCAGGGCTCGCCGCCAGTGCAGTGGCGCCGGCGAGCAGTACGGCCGGCACCGCGACGGCGCACGCGATGAGAATACGGATGGATCCACGCATGATCCGGCCCCCTCGAACAGTGAATGACACCCTGACCCCTCGGGCGCAGATTAAATTAAGATCATTGCGCCTGATCATATAGTGTGACGCCTTTTCATATAGTATAAAAGGCGAGGAACGCATGGCCGGGGCGGGGGCATCGCGAGCCACAAGCAGCTCGCGACCGTGAGCGCGCAAGACACCCCCGGCTGGTGCGATGGGCCGGATTCAGATCGATTCCAAGCGACGTCTCATTCGGAGGATCAGCCATGAATTTCAAGTCGGTATCCCAGTGCGTAGCGGCCTTGTTGCTGGCTGGTCCGCTGCTCGCGATGGCGCAGGCGCCGGCCGCTGGCGCCCCGGGCGCTGGACCGCGTGGCCCCGGAGCGGGACCGCCGCGGGTGCCTGGCGATAATTTCCGCCCGCACGCCAAGCATCTGATCTATGTCACGCTGCCGGGCTCGATCGAGCGGCCGGCGATGCAGAGCGGCGTCGGCATCGTGGTGCTGGACGCCAACGACAACTACCGCTTCATCAAGCGCATCCCGACCTGGGATTACGCCGGCGCCATCAGTCCCGAACAGATCTCCGGCGTCGCCGCCAGCCCCGTGACCAACATGATCTACCTGGCGGCCCGCGGTCGCCTCGGTGCGTTCGACCTCGCCACCGACAAGCTGGTCTGGTCGTCGGTGGAAGACGGTCATTGCTGCGAGCGCCCGCAGGTCACCCCGGACGGCAGCACGATCATCGTGGGTGCCGATCCGGCCTGGTACTCCTACTGGCTGAAGGTCGATGCGAAGACGGGCAAGTACCTCGGCAAGCTCGATGCGCCGCAGAGCCGTGGCGTGCACAACCTGAATCTCAGCGCCGATGGCAAGACCGCGTTCATGTCGCCGAACGGCAAGACGATGACGATCTCTGACGTGCAGACGATGCAGGCGCTGCGCACCATCACGTTGCCGGACAACATCCGCGTCTTCGTGCTCAACAAGGATTCGAGCAAGATCTACACCAACCAGAACAACTTCATGGGATACCTCGTCGTCGACGCCAAGACCGGCCACATCGACAAGACCGTCGAGGTCACGAGCGTGGACTGGAAATCCAAGTGGAACGTGACTCCTCGGCCGCGCATTCCGCACGGTTGCCCGAGCCACGGCATCGCGCTGAATCCGGAGGAGACCGAGGTCTGGCTCGCCGACGGCATCTTCAACAAGATCCATATCTTCTCCAACACCGCGGACCCGAAGGAAATCGACACCATCGACACGCCGGGGGGCACCTACTGGCTGACCCTGGGGATCGACGGCAAGCTGATGTATTCCTCCTCCGGCGACGTGATCGATGTGAAGACGCACAAGATCGTCGGCGCATTGAAGGACGAGTACGGCCGCCCGCTGCAGAGCGAGAAGATGCTGGACATCACCTTCGTCGATGGTCACGCCCAGCGCGTGTCCAATCAGTTCGCCAACGGCTACGGCGACTACGTGACGGCCGAGCAGCTGGGCCTGGGTCCGCACGTGACGCCGATGCCGGGAGTTGCGCCGGTGACGGTCACGGGACTCGAGACGGAACCGAATCCGGGACTGGCGGCGGCGACCCCGCAGGTCGACCCGCCAGCGCGCCTGTTCCGGCCTTGAGAGCCGCGCTGCGCGTGAGCGGCGCGCTGCGCGTGAGCGGTGCGCTGTTCGCCGCGGCGGTGCTGCTGGCCGCCGGTTCGATGCGCCGCTCCGTGGCAGCGGACCCGGCGCCGGCGCCCGAGCGGCCGGTGCTCGAGCGGGAATTCCGATCGCTCGAGATCGTCTGCGGCAAGTGCCACGGGCTCGAGCTGGTGATGGACACGCCAATGGGCTACGACAACTGGCACGACACGGTTCAGAAGATGGTCGACCAGGGTGCGGATGGTACCGACGAGCAGTTCGACGACGTGATGGACTACCTGCACCGCACGATGACGACGATCGACGTGAACCATGCGAGCGCCGACGAGCTCGAGATCGTGCTGGACGTGTCGGAGCAGGTCGCGAACGCGATCGTCGCGCGGCGCAATGCCCACCGCTTCACGGACCTGGCGGACCTCAAATCCGTGCCGGGAATCGACGCGTCCAGTCTGGATGCCAGATCGCGCCTGATCTTCTTTCAGTAGTGCGCCGAAGCGCCCCGGTGCGCCCTGTAGCAATTATGTAACGGCTGCCGCTGCAGTCTCGAAGCCATTGTTGCTCGCTGGCGAGAATGTAGTATAAGCTCCCAACATATGCGAATAACGGACCGGCCGGTTGCAGGCCGTAGGTCCGACGGTACAACGGGTCGTCAAACCGGAAGGGGAATCACAATGAACCACGCGCAAGCACTCAAGCTTGGCAGTCTCGCTGTCGCCGCATGGATGGGCCTCGGCTTCTGCATCGCCGTCGACGCCCAGACCGCCGGCGGCGAGGCCGCCAATGCCGCGGCGCCCAATGAACTCGAGGAAGTCGTCGTCACGGGCACGAGCATCCGCGGTGTCGCGCCGGTCGGCTCCAATCTGATCACCCTCGGTCGCGACCAGATCGACCAGACGGGCGCGCAGACGATCCAGCAGGTGCTGCGCGACATCCCGGCGATCACGGGCCAGGCCTCGACGCCGCAGGGTGGCAATCCCGGCAATGCGTTCTATGCGCCGACGATCCACGGCATCGGTTCGAGCTCGAGCAACGCGACCCTGGTGCTGGTGGACGGTCACCGCATCTCCCCCGGCAGCCAGCAGCAGACGCTGACCGATCCGAACATCATTCCGCCGATCATGCTCGAGCGCGTGGAAGTGCTGGCGGAAGGCGCGTCCTCGACCTACGGATCGGATGCGGTCGCGGGCGTGGTCAATTTCATCACCCGCAAGAATTTCGATGGCGTGCTGGTCACGGGGCAGGGCGGCGTCGGTGACCAGTACCATACGCAGACCGCCGGGGCGCTGTGGGGCACGCACTGGGAAGACTCCTCGCTGATGATCGGCTACAACTACTCCTATCGCAGTGACCTCGCCTATGCGGCGCGCAGTTTCCTGGATCGGAACCACATCGCACAGGGCGGCACCAATTCCGAAACCTTCAACTGCAACCCGGCGAGCATCGCGCCGGCCAAGCAGGCGCTGATCTTCATTTCGCCGACTTCGACGACCGGGGTGGCCAACACGGCCGCGAACGCGCCGTGCCAGAACGTCGCCACCGGCGACATCCTGCCGGCCGAGCAGCGCAACAACGCGATGCTGAAATTCACCAAGGCGTTTGGCGCGAACTTCGACATCGGCGTGGATGCCGTGGTTTCCACGGTGACCAACAACACACAGACTGCGCGTGGCAGCCTGACGGCGACCGTCTATGGCCCGGGCTGCAATGCGCTGACCGGTCCGGGCGGCACGGCGCTCACGCCTTGCCTGGCGAGCCAGATCAATCCGTTCTTCCAGCCCATCGCCGGCCAGGTCGGCGCGGGCGCGGTGCAGGAGACCGTGCGCTACGACTCCGATGCGCTGCTCGGGTCGGGGCATGCGAACAGCTTCAACAACAACAACGACTATTACATCGCCGCGAACTTCGAGTACCGCCTGGCCCATGACTTCCGTGTCACGGGCCTGAGCCTGTTCGGCGGTGAGCAGAGCTACGTCGGCAATACCGGCCTGCTGTGCGCGAGCTGCGCCAACCTCGCGCTCAACGGCACCACCAACAGCAGTGGCATCACGACGACCTCGTCCATCCCGGGGACCAGCACGATCGTGACCAACCTGCCGTTGACGACGGCGAATTCCCTCGACGTCTGGAATCCGAAGGCCACCAACCTGACTTCGGCCGCGGTGCTCGCGAACCTGACCAACAACGTGACGGACTCGCGCTGGTACTACTCGATCGTGCAGCAACGGCTCGGAGTCGATGGCACGGTGTTCAATATTCCTGGTGGCCCGCTCAAGATCGCCGGCGGCATCGAGTGGGTCCACTACGGCGTCAACATGGACAAGACCTACCCGAACAACGCGGGTCCGTCGAGCCTGGCTTCCCAGACCTTCCTGCTCGATCTGGGTCGCAATGTCGAGTCCGCCTACGCCGAGGTCCTGGTGCCGATCGTCGGCGAGGACAATGCGCTGCCGTTCGTGCGCAAGCTGGACCTCAGCCTGTCAGGGCGTTACGACGATTATGTGGGTCTCGCGAATACCACCAACCCGCATTTCGGTCTCGGCTGGGAGAGTTTCCCCGGTGTGACCTTCCGCGCCAACTACTCGACCTCGTTCGTGGCGCCGCAGCTCACCAGTGTCGGTGACCAGACCCAGGGAGGCCTCACGAGCTTCAGCGCCTACGGCGGCTCCAACACGCAGCTGATCGTGCCGATCGCGAGCTTCCCGCTCGCGGCCCAGCTCGGTGCGATTCCGGGCTCCGGCGTGACCTGCGGCGCTACGACCTGCACGGTCAGCAGCACGGTCAATGGCATCACGGCGAATGGCGGTCCGCGCAATCCGCAGCCCGGCAAGGGTCAGAGCTGGTCGGTGGGCTTCGACCTGGCTCCGAGCTTCCTGCCGCACTTCCGCTCGAACTTCGCGCTGTTCAACGTGAACCTGTCCAACCAGATCTCGGGCAACAGTGCGTCCAACGCGATCAACAGCGCGGCGCTCAACAGCGACCTGGTGTTCTTCCCCAACGGCAGCACGATTGCCAATGCGGTGGCCGCGATCGGCATCCCCGCGAGCTGGCCGCAGAACTCGGCGATCAACACCACCAACGGTCTGGTGTACTACGCGCTCTCGGTGCGCCAGCAGAACCTGCTGAACCTGTACATCCAGGGCATCGACGCGGATGCGCATTACGACTTCCCGACCGCCAATCTCGGTACCTACCGGGTCGGCGGAACGGTCACGTATTTCACGAAGTTCAACCAGAACATCGCGGGCGGTCCGACGTTCAAGGTGCTCAACACGACCGGATTCAACAACACCTTCCCGTCGATCCAGCTGCAGGGCCGCGGCGACCTCGGCTGGGATTTCGCTCCGTTCTCGACCGACCTGTTCGTGAATTTCGTCGGTTCCTACCGCAACTGGTCGAGTTCGTCGGTCGCCCCGATCGTGTCGCAGAACGGTGTACCGGTCAGCGGGGGCGACTGGGTCGCCCCGACCATCACGCTGGACCTGCATGCCGCCTACAACTTCGGTGGCGGCAGCGGCAGCAGGCTCGGCAACAGCCAGGTGTACCTGGATGTCACGAACCTGCTGAATTCCCCGCCGGCGTTCTACAACGGCGCCAACGGCTACGATTCCTACGCCGGCAACATCCTCGGACGCATCGTCTCCGCGGGTTTCCGCGTCAAGCTCTAGTAGCCCCAAGTCCAATCCACGACTGATCGCTGCACAGGCCGCCTCGCTTCGCGCGAGGCGGCCTGTGTGGGCGATCGCACATCGCGTGCGCACGGAGCGGTGTACAAGGACGCGCCGTATCCCGGATGCTGACTTTTCTTTCAACCATATTCCAGATTCTGGGAATGAGTGATGCGAAAAGGCAACATACTGACAAATAGCTAGCGCATTGATCTTAGTATGTAATATAAAGTACCAAGCAGCTTGAGCAACGGATTGTCGCCCGGGAGGGAGGAGGCCAGGAAAGCACAGCGGCAGGGACGGACAGGGAGTGAATCGAGGCTCGCGATAGCGGGCCGATGTCTCGAAACAATCTATTTTTCTGATGAGTGAGGGGTAAATCATGAAGAAGAAGCTAGCGCTGACGCTGGCGCTGTGCGGCACGTCCGCAACGGCCCTGGCCCAGAATGCGAATACTGCGTCCGCTACGGACCAGAGCAACGAACTCCAGGAAGTGGTCGTCACCGGTACGTTGATCCGCGGCGCGGCGCCGACCGGCGAGCAGCTGGTCACGGTCGATACCGCGGCGATCCAGGCCGCCGGCGCGTCCAACGTCGCCGACCTGCTGGCCACGGTGCCGGCACTGAACAGTTTCAACATCATGCCGCAGGGCGGCCAATCGGAATTCAACAGCGGTGGCTCCTCCACGCCGGGCCTGCACAGCCTGCCAGGTACCGCCACGCTGGTGCTGATCGACGGCCACCGCGCCGTGGGCGATACGCCTCTGCTGAACGTGCCGGATCCTTCTTCGATCCCGCCGAGTGCGATCGACCACATCGAGATCGTCGCGGACGGCGGCTCGGCCACCTACGGATCGGATGCCGTGGCCGGTGTGATCAACATCATCCTGAAGAAGAACCTCAACATCAACGAATCGACGGCGATGTACGGCGGTGCCTCGGCGTACCACCAGGCGCAGCTCGGCCAGACCTTCGGCAAGACCTGGGACGGCGGATCGGCGCTGGTGTCGGCTTCCTATGCAAACAATTCGGACCTCAAGAACAGCGACCGCAGTTACTATCAGACCGCGCCTGCCGGACTGGCCTACAATCCGGTTACGAACTGCAACCCTCCGAACGTGCAGATCGGCGGGAAGAATTACTACGGTCCCGGGCTGCTGGCCGGCCCCCCCACGACCTGCGATCCGAACCTGAATGCCGACCTGTTCAACCAGGAACGCCGGTACGCGTTGGTCGCGACGGTCCGGCAGGACGTCGGCAGCCGCGTGCATCTGTCTTTCGATGCCAAGTACACCGACGATCTCGCCAAGGAGCAGATCGCGCAGGTTTCGAACGAAACCGTCACGATCCCGAGCACCAATCCGTTCTTCACGCTGCCGGCCGGCGCCCCTGCGGGCACGACCTCCGAAACCGTGCTGTGGAACACCGGCAACCTCGGCCAGAATCTCCAGGATCTGTTCCGGTCCCGGTCCGGCATGGGCGATCTGGGCGCCGACATCGATCTCGGCGCGCGCTGGCAGCTGAGCGCCGACGTGGACTACAGCTGGAGCAGCAGCGCGACGCTCAACGAAGACAACGGCGGCGTGAACATCACGGCGCTGAATGCGGCGGTCAATGGCACCACTACCGCCACGGCCCTGGATCCGTTCAGCAATCGCACCAGTGCCAGCGTGGCGGCTGCGATCCTCAACTATCCGTTGTGGTTCTATGGCACGCAGCGGATGTGGGACTTCAACGCGAAGGTCGACGGCCCGATCTGGACGTTGCCCGGCGGTGACCTGAAGCTGGCGGTGGGCGCCGCCAATCGCCACGAGTACTACAGCGGCTCGGACCCGATCGGACTGCAGGGACAAGCCGACTACTCCGACAACTTCGTCGACGTGAGCCGCTCAGTGAGTGCGGTGTTCGGCGAAATCGCGGTGCCGCTGGTGGGCGCCAACAACGCGATGGCCGGCGTACGGGCCTTGAGCGTGTCGGTGGCCGGCCGCTATGACCATTACAGCGATTTCGGCAACACGAGCAACCCGAAGTACGGCATCGACTTCTCGCCGATCGATGGCCTCAAGCTGCGTGCGAGCTACGGTACCTCGTTCCACGCGCCGCAGCTCGCCGATACCTACGGCATCGATACCCGTGCGGGCGGCATCTTCCCCGCGACGCCGCCGCCGGGATTCAACTGTGGCGCCGGCGGATGCGGGAGTTTCACGGGTGGGTACTTCGCGGGCGGCCGCGCCGGCCTGCAGCCGGAAAAGGCGAAGAACGCCTCGTTCGGTGCTGACTGGGCGCCTCCGCAGATTCCCGGATTCAAGGCGACGGTGAGCTACTGGATGGTCCGGTTCAGCAACGAGGTGCAGATCCCGATCTCGTTCAACCTGAACCTGCCGTCGCTGCTGCAGCGGTTCCAGATTCTCAACATCGTCAATCCGGCGACTGGGCTGCTGGCTCCCCTGACCCCGGCACAGTTTGCGGCGGCCACTGCCGGCATCCGCCTGACCGGGGCTTTGACCCAGGTTCCGACTCCGACGATCTGGGAGATCACCGATGCACGGCGCGCGAACATCGGCGCCACCGCGATCGATGGCTGGGACTTCGATTTCAGCTACAAGCTGCCCGTGTCGACCGGCAACGTGCTGTTCGACTTCAGCGGCGAGTACCTGATCCAGTACGAGTCCAACGCGGGCCCCGGCACGCCGTATCAGGACAACCTGAAGAACGGTGCCAGCACGCAGTCGAGCGACACCAGCGCCTATAACGTGATCCCGTGGCATCTGCGGGGCACGCTGGGATGGCAGGACGGTCCGCTGACGACGCAGGCCGCGTTGAACTACACCGGTCATTACAACTTCGGGTACCAGACCCCCAGTGGCAACACGACCGTCGGCGCGATCCAGTGGGTAGCACCGTTCGTGACCGTCGATGCGGTGGCGAGCTACGACCTGCCCAACAACCTGCGTGTACAGCTCAATGTGTACAACATCCTGAACCAGAGTCCGCCGGTGATCGAGGCGGGCGGCGGGTTCACCACGCTGTCGGCCAATCCGCTGGGCCGGCTGGTGCAGGTGGGTGTGGACAAGCGCTGGTAAGTGCAGCGCGCTTGAGTTGATTGAAAACCTGACCGCGCCGGCGAGCATTCACTCGCCGGCGCGGGACAGGTGACCGAGACGCGACACAGGGCCCCGCGGTAGGTCCGCCCCGCGGTAGATCAGCAGCGGAGGTCGAATCAGCCGGGCGCGGGGCGCGCGACGCGGCGCACCGTGGCGGGGTTGTAGCCCTGCGCGGCACTGATCGCGGCCGCCGCCTGCCTCACGTCGAAAGTCAGCCCGCGCATGCGCACGTCGTCCATGTACTGCGCGGCACTCGACACACTCAGTGCACCGACGATGCTGCCGTCGACTCCGCGGATGGGAGCGGCGACGCAGCGGATGCGGTCCTCGTTCTCCTCGAGGTCGAACGCGTAACCCTGCTGTGCATACTCGTGCATGCGGGTCAGCCACACCTCCAGCGGTACGTCATAGCGATGGCCGAGCCGCGCCTCGTGGTCGTAGTACTCGCGCCACTGACGCTCGTCCTTGTCCAGGATCAGGGCCTTGCCGAGTCCGGTCGAGCGCACCGGCTGGCGCTCGCCGATCCGCGAGCTGATCTCGACGCGCCGGCTGCCCTGGATCTTGTCCAGATAGAGTACGCGGGTGCCATCGAGGATGCCGAGGTGGACCGTATCGCCGGTCGCGGCCGCCAGCGTCTCGAGATGTTCGCGCGCCACGTGTGGCAGGTCCATCCGGCGGCCGGTCACATAGCCGAGCTCCAGCAGCTTCGGCCCCAGTGCATAGCCATCACGTCGCGAGAAGTCCAGGTAGCGCCTCTCGACCAGGGTCGCGGCAAGGCGATGCGTGGTGCTGCGGGTCAGGCCGATTGCGGTGGCGAGCTCGGCCAGCGTGGTGGCGCCTTCGGCGACCGCGTCGACCACCTCGAGCCCCCGCACCAGCGTCTGCGTCCCGGCCAGCGCCTGCTTCTTCTTGGGTGGCGCATCCGCAGCTGCCGTGGGTGCATCGACCTTGTCGATGCGCCTGGGTTGACGTTCATCCCCCGACAGCGGAGCGCGGATCCTGCCGCGCGAGAGTTTCGCCTGTGCGTTCAATGCTGATTCTCCGCCTGGTCCAGAAGGGTTAATCCATATTTTGGGATTGTGTATCAAAAACCAAGGCACCGCATGGATCAGATGCTATTATTACCCATCTTTCGTTGCGTAGCCTCGGCCGGGTCTGTAGAAGGTGCTGGGCGCCGGAGCCTTGGGGACCGATGCAGAAAAACAGGCGGCTCTGGCACGCGCAGCGAACGGCCCCGACGGCGGCGCGATCGCGGCATCCAGAGCGCAACAGTCGCTGGGGGAGGACATGGGATGACCGGAGTCTACGACACAGGGCAGCGATCGGCAATCAAGCCCGTCGGGCATTGGCGCTGGGTCGCGATCATCGCCACGCTGTTCGTCGTCTCGGTGTCCTACCTGGATCGCAACAACATCTCGATCGCTGCTTCGGCCCTGCAGCGTGAGTTCCGGCTCACCAACGTCCAGCTCGGCACGGTGTTCAGCGCCTGGATCCTGGGCTACGCGCTCTCGCAGCCGGTCGCCGGCCGGATTGCGGACCGCTTCGGCGCCTCGCGGGCGATCGCGGCGGCGCTGATCTGGTGGGGCATCTTCAGCGCGCTGCTGCCATTCGTACCGCCTGCCATCCCCGGGGCGTTGGCGGTACTGCTCGCGGTCCGGTTCCTGCACGGCTGCGGTGAGGCGATCATTTTCCCGGCCAGCAATCGACTCGTTGCCAGCTGGATCCCGTCGCAGGAGCGGGGCCTGGCCAACGGACTGATCTTCGCCGGCGTCGGCATCGGTGGCGCGGTGGCGCCGCCCCTGATCACGTTCGTGATGATCAATCACAGCTGGCGCTGGGCGTTCTGGCTGTGCGCGCTGATCGGCTTCGCATCGTGTGCGCTGTGGGTCGCGCTGGTGCGCAACAGCCCCGCGGAGCAGAAGCGCGTGAGCCGCGCCGAAGTCGCGTACATCGAGGCCGGACTCCCGGCTCGCAAGGATGGCTGGCGGGCGCACGGCGGGCTGGCTCGATGTGTTCCTGAACCGGCACGTGGCGGTCGTCACCTCGAGCTATTTCTGCTTCGGCTACGTCGCGTACATCTTCTTCACCTGGTTCTTCAAGTACCTGTCGGACGTGCGCGGACTGAACCTGAAATCCAGCGCGCTCTACACCGCGCTGCCGTTCATCGCGATGGCGACCGGCTCGTCGCTCGGCGGGCTGTTGTCCGACCGGATCCTGCACATCGCCGGCAAGCGCGCCGCGCGCTGCGGGGTCGCGGGGGTGGCGCTGCTGCTTGCCAGCATCTTCGTCTGGACCGCGACCCAGGTGGCCGACGCGCGGCTCGCCGCGCTGGTGCTCACCGGTGGCGCCGGAGCCTTGTATCTGTCCCAGAGTGCGTACTGGGCGATCAGCGCGGACATCGGCGGACCCTCGGCGGGTCTGGTCTCGGGATTCATGAACATGGGCGGCCAGCTCGGCGGGGCGTGCACGGCGGCCCTGACGCCGGTGATCGCGAATGCGTTCGGGTGGACCGCGTCGTTTCTGGCGACTGCCGCGGTCTGCCTCGCCGGTGCCGCGCTATGGATCTTCGTCGACCCGTTCTACGTACTGGTTCCGCGACCCCGATGATCACGCTGCGTCGCGCGGCCTCGGTGGCCGATTATCGCGTGCTGGCACGGCGCCGGCTCCCCAGGATCTTCTTCGAGTACATCGACGGCGGAGCCAATGACGAGGTGACGCTGCGGCGCAATGTCGAGGACCTGGAAACTCTGGCGCTGCGCCAGCGGGTGATGCGCGACATGTCGGGACTGGACATGAGCGTCGAGTGCCTCGGCCAGCGCCTGAGCATGCCGGTCGGCTTGAGTCCGGTCGGCATGGCCGGCATGTTCGGCCGGCGCGGCGAGGTCCAGGTGGCACGGGCCGCGGCCGCGGCGGGTGTGCCGTACTGCATCTCGACCGTCGGGGTGTGCTCGGTCGAGGAGGTCGCGCGGGCCGGCTTTTTCCCGTGGTTCCAGCTCTACATCCTGAAGGATCGCGGCTACATGCGCGAGCTGCTGCGCCGCGCGAAGGCGGCGGGCTGTCCGGCGCTCGTGTTGACGGTGGATCTGCCGGTCCCCGGCGCACGCTACCGCGACGTGCGCTCGGGATTCCGTGGCCTGACGGGACTGCGTGCGCTCGTGAATCACGGCTGGGACGGTTTTACACATCCCCGCTGGCTGTGGGACGTCTGGCTGTGGGGGCGTCCGCACACCCTGGGTTCGGTCGCGGGCGCGTTGAAGGATGGCCAGAATACCGGCGACATCCTGACCTGGATCTCGAACAACTTCGATCGCTCGATCACGTGGAAGGATCTGGACTGGGTGCGCGCCGAATGGGACCGCCCGATCGTGATCAAGGGCGTGCTGGATCCGGAGGATGCCCGCGATGCCGTCAAGGTCGGCGCGCAGGCCATCGTCGTGTCGAACCATGGCGGTCGCCAGCTCGACGGAGTGCGCTCCTCGATCGCCGCGCTGCCGGCGATCGCGCAGGCTGTCGGCGGCGATCTCGAGGTCTATCTCGACGGCGGCGTGCGTTCCGGACTCGACGTGCTCAAGGCGCTCGCGCTCGGCGCCCGGACCTGCTTCGTCGGCCGTGCGTGGGTCTATGCGCTGGCCGCGGGAGGGCATGCCGCAGTGACCCGCATGCTCGCAACGCTGCGCTCCGAACTGGAAGTCGCGATGGTACTGACCGGCTGCCGCTCCGTGCGCGAAGCCGGGCGCGAACTGCTCGATCGCGGCTAGGCCGCACGGCCCGGGCTAGTTGATGACGCCGCCGTCGACGATCATGATCGTTCCGGTCGTGAACGCGCTCTCATCCGCCGCCAGATAGGCCGCGGCGGCCGCGATCTCTTCGGGCCTGCCGAGCCGGCCCATGGCCTGGCGCGCGATGAACGCGGCGCGCGCCGCGACCGGATCGGGCGCGCTATTGATGCGGCCCTGCAAGGACGGCGAATCGACGGTTCCAGGGCAGATCGCATTGCAGCGCACGCCGGTACGCGCAAAATCCGCAGCGACCGCCTTGGTGAGCCCTATCACGGCCGCCTTCGACGCGCCATAGGCGAAGCGATTCGGAAAGCCCTTGATCGACCCGGCGACCGACGCGATGTTGATGATGCTGCCGCGACCGGCCCGCAGCATCGGGGGCAGCAGCAGCCGGATCGCGTGATACATCGGATCCACGTTCAGCCTGAAACTCAACGACCAATCCGCGGGCGACGTGTCGAGCACGGTGTTGGTCTGCACGATGCCGGCGCAGTTGACCAGTACCTCGATGCCCCGCAGGCTGCCCACGGCGGCTTCCAGCGCGACCGGATCGCTCGCATCGAACACCAGCGTCGAATGCACCACCGGCGCGAGCTCCGCGAGCCGCTCGGCATTGATGTCACTGGCGATGACCGTGGCACCCTCTCGCACGAAACGTTCCGCGATCGCGCGTCCTATGCCCTGGGCGGCGGCGATGACGAGTGCGCGTTTGCCTTGCAGGCGCGGGCCGATCGGGTGCTGTTGCGACATGATGCATTTCCAGTGGCTCGAGAGTTGAATCAACCGAAGGCGCGGCAGTATACGGATCGTCCGGCCCGGAGGACACGTGCCCGCTGATCAAGCCCAGCGATCGCACCCACCCTGGCGGAATGAAGGAAGGAAGAAGGAAGGAGGAATGAGGGAGGGAGTGGCTGCGCGGCGCATGGCAGCGCGCACAATACCTATAAGTGGGACTGCGTCTCAACGCTGGTGATCTTCGCAGCACTTTTCTGTTGCGGGCGCGCTGATCTACGCGGTGATTGGACAGTTGGCGTTGCGCAGACGCTACGGTGCGTGGCGCCTGACTCTTGACGCGCTCAAAGTTTGGTGTCAACAATGCCCGACAAGATCGTTACGTCGCGGGATCGCGACGCATCGTTCCATCGAGCGAAGAAAATAGTTTCGGTCTCGGACGATTTCTTAAGGGGGATTCAGCATGGGTTGCTCTGTTATCGCCAAGGTAGCGCCACGTCTGCTGCTTGGGGCCGTCGCGCTTGCCCTCGGATCCGCGGGAGCATGGGCGCAGACTGCCCCCACTGCCGCGGCCAGTGCGGACACCGGAAACGAACTGGAGACGGTGGTCGTGACCTCGACACGACTGCAGAACGCCGGGTTCGACGCGCCGACGCCGACCCAGGTGCTGAACTCCGAAGCGCTGGCGCAGATCGCGCAGCCGAATATCTTCGATGCGGTGGTTCAGTTGCCCGCCCTGCAAGGCAGTACCGGAACGACCTATGAGACCGGCTCGACCAGCACCGGACTGCAGGGCTTGTCGACCCTCTCGCTGCGTGGCTTCAGCCCGCTGCGCACCCTGACCCTGTTCGACGGCGAGCGCGTCGTGGGTTCGAACATCAACCAGACGGTCGACGTCAGCCTGCTGCCGCAGATGCTGATCGAGCGCGTCGACGTCGTGACCGGCGGCGCCTCGGCCTCGTGGGGATCGGACGCCGTGGCCGGCGTCGTCAACTTCGTCACCGACAAGAAGTTCAACGGCTTCAAGTCTGACGTCAGCTATGGCATCAGCAACTACGGCGACAACTCGACCACGACCGCCAAGTTCGCTGCCGGCACGCTGTTCCTTGATGGCAAGGCCCACATCGAGATAGCCGGCGAGTACACGAAGGCCGGTGGCGTCAACGCCGAGGGCAATCCGCTCAGTCACGTCTCCTGCGGCGCCCAGGGCGGCCGCGGCTGGAATGACTGCTCAGGCGCTCCGGAGTATTCGAGCGCCGCTGCGATACCGGCGGGCCAGCCTGCGATCAATTACGCCCCGGTCGTGCAGAGCACCGTCAACACGCTCTATGGCATCGTGACCAGTGGGCCACTGATGGGCACGCTGTTCGGTCCGAACGGCCAGGTGTCCAGCTTCAACTACGCCGGCGGCGGCATGCCGGGCGTCAGCGGCAGCAACGTGGCGCCCAAGTACAACACCGTAGCGGGGTGCATCCAGAATGCCGGATGCATTTCGACCGCGAGTCAGCCAGGCGACCTGCTCAACAACTGCTGCTTCAACGCCAATGAGACCCTGGTCAGCCCCATCACCCGCGAGACGACGTATGCCCGGCTATCCTTCGACCTGACGCCGACCTCCGAGGTGTTCGCGAGCTTCAACTACGGCGCCGCGAGCACGATCACCGAACCGGCGGGTTCGGTGGGTTTCAGCGTCACTTTACCCTGCAACTACGCGTTCCTGCCTGCGGCCACGCAGGCGGCGTGCACGGCGGGATATGGACCTGGTGGCGTGTCCAACGATTCGAATGCGGGCTACCCGGTCGGCTCCATGCCGGTCGGCATAGCGCTCACTACCGGGCAGTTCCAGGTCGTCGACATCTATCGCCAGCAGCGGCGCTTCGTGCTCGGTGGCGACGGATCCTTCGACCTGTTCGGGAAGAACTTCACCTGGGACACCTACGCCGAATACGGCAACGCCACGTCCTGGATCAACATCTTCAACATGCCGCTGAAGCCGAACATCACTGCGGCGACGGATGCGATCATCGGTGCCAATGGCCAGCCGACCTGCGTCCAGTCCTCGGCCAACGCGGCCGGCGCTGGCGCCAATGCGGCATTGCCCGGCCCCGTAGGCTGCCAGCCCTACAACATCTTCGTGAATCCTGCCCAGAACACCGCTGCGGCGAATGCGTACATCACGCCGGCCGTAGGTCCCTATGACGCCATATTGCAACATCAGGTAGCCTGGGGATCGAGCCTGAACTTCAAGCCGGTGACGCTGTGGGCGGGAGATCTCGCGGTCGCGCTCGGCGCGGACTATCGACTCGAGAACTATCACGCGTTCTCCGATCCGTACGGCAACGGTACCAATGCGACGCCGCTTTCGCCGGCTGATCCGTACACCTCGGCGTATCCGGCGAGCGGCGCGACTGCGTTCACGCCGTCGCAGGCGACGGCGGCTGGTGGCGTCTGGCAGGCCGGCAACTACCACGAGGGCAGCGGCCAATATACGGTCGAAGAGGCGTTCCTCGAGACCGGTATTCCGATCTACAAGACGCCGGGCTGGGGCTCTCTCGACGTGGATCTGGCGGGTCGCTTCGAGCATTACAACACTGCTGGCGGCTACTACACGTGGAAGATGGGTATCGTCTGGGATACGCCGATCCCGGGTATCCGCATCCGCGCACTGCAGTCCGCGGACTTGCGCGCGCCGAACCTGAGCGAGGCCTTCGCGGCGCCGACCTCGGTCAACAGCTCGTTCACGAACCCGTTCACGGGCGTCGCAGGGCAGAGCACCTTCCAGAACAGCTACGGCAATCCGGCGCTGTCGCCCGAGACATCGAAGACGCGGGAGGTCGGCGTCGTGTTCCAGCCGGACTACATCCGCGGCTTCCACGCCTCGGCGGACTGGTACAGCATCAACGTCGCGAACATCATCGGCAACGGGATTGCCAACATCCAGCAGGAAGTCAATAACTGCTTTGCCGGACTGACGCAGTTCTGTAGCCAGCAGTACATCACGACCTCGGATGGGATCAACATTGGTCCTACTCATACCTGTGCCCTGGGCTCCGGGTGCACGGTCACGAGCATCAACCTCTACCTGGCCAATCTCGCCACGACGCGGACCAATGGCATCGATTTCGAGCTGGCCTATCAGTGGACCATGGGCAAGTGGGGCATCCCGGGAAGCTTCGGAATCCGCGCCCTGGCGACCCATGTCTATGGGTTCATCAACTGCCCGGGTTCAGCCGGAACCTTCTGCACCGACTATGCTGGCGCGAATGGGTATTACAGCAACAGCACGAGTTACAGTGCCGTCGGCGGCACGACTCCGACCTGGAAGGCCGTGTTCACCGAACAGTACGCGGACGCCTGGGGTAGCCTGTTCCTCAGCCAGCGCTGGTTCAACGCCGGCACGTTCAGCAACAACGACCAGGTCTGCGTGCCGGGGACCTGCCCGGCGCTGACGCCGGCCGAATACAGCGCGTATCCGACCATCAACTACAACCACATGCCGGGCGCGATCTATTGGGATGCCGGCGTCAACCTGAATTTCTGGGGTGCGAAGGGTGAGCTCTACGGCAAGGTCAACAACCTCGCGAACCTGTCGCCACCGCCTTCGCTCGGCGGTGTCAATGGCACCATCTACGACGTGGTGGGGCGCATGTACTATGCGGGCATTCGCATTCATCTCTAGAGTCGTGAGCTCGTCCTGAGGGCTTCGTAACATGGCCCGCCCCTCGATGGGGCGGGCCTTTTTCTTTGAGAACCGGTCGTATAAGGAGAATATCGATGGACAACAACGACGCCGGGCGGGGTCTGCCACGCCGGGAGTTCATGAAATCCGCACTGGCGGCATCAGGTATCGCAGCGGCGGCGGGACTGGCGGGACCCTCGCTGAGCTGGGGGGCGGTCAAGCAGGTCAAGCATGTGCCGCTCGATCCCGTGAATCCGGACATGCTCTATGGCACGACCAGCTCGATCTGGGGCGGCGAGCAGGACCTTGCGTTCTGGATCAAGCGCGTGGCCGCGCTCGGCCTGCAGGGCATCGAACCGTACGCGAACCAGATCGAGCAGTACCGGGCCGATCCGCCTTCGCTGAAGAAGCTGTTCGACGCCGCCGGCATCACGATGATCGACGTGTCCAACGGCGCCAAGGGCCAGTCGACGAATTTCATCGATCCGGCGGAGATTCCGAAGACGATCGCCGATCACGTCGCGTTCGCGCGCGACTTCCTGCAGGTCTTCGGCTGCGATCACTACAAGGTCAACATGGGCCAGAGCCCGCCCGGTGGCCCGAGCGACGAGCAGCTCAAGCGCCTGGCCGACACGCTCAACGAGATCGGGCGCCAGACCATCGCGATGGGCATCCGTCTCGCCCCGCATCCGCACATGTGGGGACCGATCGAGCGTGAGAAGGACATGCGACGCGTCATGGAACTCACCGATCCGAAGTACGTGTGGATGACCGCGGACCTCGCGCATCTGGAGCTCGGCGGCGCCGATGCCGTCCAGGTCGTCAAGGACTATTTCCCGCGCATCGCCGAAATCCACCTGAAGGATACCTACGCGAAGTATCGACGCAATCAGGAGCGGCTGACGCCGGAGCAGCATCGGGTCGCAAGCCTGTACCACAACATGGGCGGCGGCGGCGTGGACTTCCCGGCGGTGTTCCAGGTGTTGCGCGATCGGCACTTCAAGGGCTGGGTGATCTTCGATATGGACAGTCCGCGCAAGGGCGATGACGGCTACGATGCGATCGGTGGCAACCAGGCGCTGGCCGTCGATGATTACCTGGCGCACAACATCAACTATCTGCGCGACGTACTGGGTGTCAAATTGCCGGCACCCGGCTGATGGCGGCGCTGCGGTCCCTGCCGCAGTGCGGAAGGGGTCGTCGATCGATGCTTCGGTCAGGTGGGTATCAAACAGTTGGGATTAACAAAATAGAGATGGACGATCGGGGATGACTGGACAATAATCCATCCGGGGTTTTGGGGGGATACCACGTCAGTGGTCATGGTCGACGGGCAACCGTTCCGGGATGCCCGCGTTGAAGTGCTTGCGGTTGATGCAGCTTCACACCCTTCTGGGCATCCAGAAGTCATACCTACAATCAAGGATGGATAACGCAATGACCGATCGAACCAAGAGCGATCCCGATCAGAAACTCAAGCTGTCCCGTCGGGACCTGCTGGTAGGATCAGCCGCCACCGCGTTCATGGCCAGCTCCGCGTGGAATTCCGCGGTGGCCGGCGACGGCGATGGCGATCGAGATGACGGGAGCGGGAACCACGGACGCGGCGCGGGCTATGTCTACGTCGGTAGTGCCTATTTCTCGGATGCCACCAAGAACGGCATCTCGACCTACACCCAGAATCCGGCGACCGGCGCGCTGAGCCTGGTCACCTTCACTCCCAATCCGAACAACCCTTCTTTCTTCGCGCTGAATGCCAGGAAGAAGGTGCTGTACGCGTCCAATGAGGTATCCCCCGGCACGGTCACCGCGTATACGACGAACGCGGACGGCTCGCTGACCCTGATCAACGTCGTTCCGTCTTCCGATGGCAGTTCAACGTTCGGAAATTCGGGGCCGGCCTATATCAGCATCGACCCGAGCGGGAAATATCTGATGACCGCATCGTGGGGTGGAGCGTACATCTCCGCCATTGCGATCAACGCGGATGGCTCCCTCGGCGCGCTTACCGACACCGTGCTGCATACCGGAAATCTCGGCCCCAACCAGACCCAGCCGCATCCGCACATGATCAAGGCGGACCCGACGGGTAAATACATCCTGGTTCAGGATCTCGGGCAGGACCGTACTTACATCTATACGCTGGATCCGGGCACCGGAAAGTTCAGTCCCGGCCCGCAGCCTTTCGTCGCGGCGCAGCCTGGTGCGGGCCCCAGGCACTTCGCGTTCCACCCGGACGGCCATCACATGTACTCGATCAACGAGGTCGGCTCGCTGCTCAACGTGTATTACTGGTCGGCGAGCTCCGGTACGCTGACGTTCCTGAATTCGCTGTCGACGCTGCCGGCGGGCTACGTGAAGGCGAAGGGTATCAACACCGCCGCCGAGATCGTGGTCTCGAACGACGGCAATTACGTGTACGGCTCGAATCGGACCTTCGACAGCATCGTCACGTTCTCGATCAGGAAGCACGGCCTGGCGCTCCAGGGAGCCGAGCCGAAGTGGACCTGGGTGCGTGGCGAGACGCCCCGGAACTTCGCGCTGTCGCCCGACGGACGCCATCTGTACGCGGCCGGCCAGAACAGCAGCACCATCGCGGTGTTCGAGGTCGATCCGGACAGCGGAGAGCTGAAGATCACGGACGAGTATGTCGGGGTCACGTCCCCGACCATCGTGTTCTTCACCTAAGCAGGCTTGTCCCGGCGCCCGCCGGCAGTCCCCAGCCGAAGGGGACTGCCGGTGGGTCGGTGCGGGTTCGCCGTTCCCGACAGTCAAACAACCGTTTGAAACCGTTGTGCAGCCGTTGTGCGGGCGCCACGAACGCAGGTTCGTCCGCGCTTGACGTCCAACAGTTTTGCTGCCAACAATAATCGAAGTCAAAAATAGGCGTGTCTGGGGTCAAACACGCTGTCCGGTGCAGGCAACAAGAATCGTCGGTCTTCAGACGAACTCAAGGGGGTCCATCATGCATCTCGGCGGAATCTCGAAATTGCAAGGCGGTCTGGTGACGCTCGCCGTTGCCGCGGCATTGGCATCGACTGGCGCCTGGGCGCAGACCGCGCCGTCCTCTGCCACAGCTGCCGCGGGAACTGACACCGGGAACGAATTGGAAACGGTGGTCGTCACGTCCACCCGCCTGCAGAACGCGGGTTTCGACGCACCGACGCCGACCCAGGTGTTGAGCAACGCGGATCTCGAGAACGTCGCGCAGCCGAACGTATTCGATGCGGTGGTCCAGCTGCCGGCGTTGCAGGGCAGCACCGGGACGACCTATGAGACCGGCTCGACGAGCACCGGCCTGCAGGGCCTCTCCACGCTCTCGCTGCGTGGTTTCAGTCCGCTCCGGACGCTGACCCTGTTCGACGGTCAGCGTGTCGTGGGCTCCAACATCAACCAGACCGTCGACGTGAGCCTGCTGCCGCAGATGCTGATCCAGCGCGTCGACGTGGTGACCGGCGGTGCATCGGCGTCCTGGGGTTCGGACGCCGTGGCAGGCGTCGTGAATTTCATCACCGACAAGAAATTCAACGGATTCAAGACCGACCTCAGCTATGGTTTGAGCAACTATGGCGACAACAGCACCGCGACCGCCAAGGTTGCGGCGGGTACGCCGTTCGCCGACGGTAGGGGCCATATCGAGATCGCCGGGGAATACACGAGGGATTCCGGCGTCATCAACGAGGGTAATCCGGTCACTCACACCGGCTGCGGTGCCCCCGGTGGGCGCACCTGGGATACCTGCTCGAGCAGTCCCGAGTATGCGCAGAACGCCGTCCCCGCCGGATACCCGGACGTCGTCTGGGCGCCAGTGGTGGTCAGTAACAACAGCGCGCTGTACGGATTGGTGATCAACGGCCCGCTGGCCGGGACCGCCTTCTCGCCGACCGGCCAGCCCTACAAGTTCAACTATGCCGGCGGCGGAGCGCCGACGGCGGCGACCCTGACCTCGAAGGCCATCGCCGCCGGCGCGGTGGCCGGCACCAACGGCGGCATCTGTGTCCAGACCGCCGGTTGCATCTCGACGTCGGCGCAGCCGGGGGACCTGAGCAACATTCTGCAGCCGAATACGCTGGTCAGCCCGATCACGCGTGATACCACCTACGCCCGGCTGTCCTTCGATATCACGCCGACCTCCGAGGTCTACGCGACCTTCAATTGGGGCCACGCGGTCACGATCACGCAGCCGGCCGGCGCCGCCGGCATCGCGAACGTCGAAGTGCCCTGCAACTACGCCTTCCTGGATGCAGGCACGCAGGCGGCCTGCCAGGCGGGCTATGGGCCCGGCGGCGTGGCGGACAATCACAATGCGAGCTACCCGCTGGGGGGCATGCCGGTTGGAATCGGGCTCACCACGGGCAATTACCAGATCGTCAACATCGATCGCCAGCAGCGCCGCTTCGTGCTCGGTGGCGACGGCTCCTTCGATCTGTTCGACAGGAACTGGAGCTGGGACACCTATGCCGAGTACGGCGGCAGCACGGCGACCGTCAATATCTACGACATGCCGCTGAAGCCGAACATCACGGCCGCGGTGGACTCGACCATCCAGAATGGCAAGCCGCAATGCGGGACCGTCGCAACGCAGAATGCCGTGGGACCCGCGGGCCCGAACGGCCAGGTGACCGCCGCGCCGGGCAGCCAGACGACGGCACTTCCCGGCTGCGTCCCGTACAACATCTTCGCGTTGCCCGGGCAGAACACGCCGGCGGCGCTCTCGTACATCATGCCCCCCGTGGGTCCGTGGGACTATACGAACCAGGTCCAGGAGGCCTTCGGCCTGAACCTCAACGTCAAGCCCGTCAAACTCTGGGCCGGTGACCTCGCCACCGCGTTCGGCGTGGACTATCGCCTCGAGAATTACCATGCCTATGCCGATCCCTACGGCAACGGCAGCAACCTGGAGGCGGACGGCAAGACGCCGATCTACCCGACCTTGCCGACGGTGCCGTTCGATGCGCTGTATCCGTACCCGAACGCCTTCACCCCGGCGCAGGTCGCGGTCGGCAGCACCGCATGGAACGCCGGCAACTATCACAACGGCAATGGGCAATACACGGTGGAGGAGGCGTACCTCGAGACCGGCATTCCGCTGTACAAGATCCCGGGCTGGGGCTCCCTGGATGCGGACGTGGCGGGCCGCTTCGAGCACTACAATACGGCCGGAGTCTTCTACACCTGGAAGCTGGGAGTGGTGTGGGATACGCCGCTGCCAGGCGTGCGCCTGCGTGCACTGCAGTCCCAGGACCTGCGCGCGCCGAACCTGAGTGAAGCCTTCGCGCCGACCTCGGCGGTGAATTCCTCGGCCACGAATCCGTTCACCAATGCCTTCTTCAATTACGGATCGGTGAGCACGGGCAATCCGGCGCTGCTACCCGAGAGCTCGAAGACCGCGGAGGTCGGCATCGTCTTCCAGCCGGACTACATCCGTGGGTTTCATGCCTCGGCCGACTACTACCGGATTGCGGTCAGCAACATCATCGGCAGCACCAACAGCTCGGCGGGCATTCTCAACAACTGCGGCGCCGGCATTACCTCGTTCTGCTCACAGACCTATATCACGACCGCCACCGGGCAGAACATCAATACCCAGGCCTGTATCACGAACCCGGCCTGCACGATCTCGACGATCAACGTGCCGCTGGGGAACCTCGCCTCGACCGTCACGAACGGCATCGATTTCGAGCTTTCGTACCAGTGGAACATGATGCAGTGGGGCGTGCCGGGCACCTTCGGCGTCCACGCGCTGGCAACCCATTCCTACGGGTTCATCACCTGCCCGAACCAGCCCAATACCGTGTGCACGAACTACGCCGGGGCCCTCGGATATTTCAGCACCAGTACCAGCTACAGCGCGGCCGGTGGCACCATTCCAACGTGGAAGCTCGATATAACGGAGCAGTATGCGAACAGCTGGGGCAACCTGTTCCTGAGCCAGCGCTGGTTCAACGCGGGCACGTTCAGCAACAACTTCTCGGTCTGCCAGATCGGCAGCTGCCCGGCGCAGACTCCGACCCAGTACAGCCAGTACCCGACGATCAACTACAACCACATGCCGGGGGCGATCTACTGGGACGCGGGCTTCACCCTGAACCTGTGGGGTTCGAAGGCCGAGGTCTACGGCAAGGTCAATAACATCGCGAACCTCGCGCCGCCGCCGTCCGGATCGTTCCCGGGCCTGCAGGCCGGTGGCGTCAACAACCAGATCTACGATGTCGTGGGGCGCATGTACTACGCGGGCCTCAGGATCCATCTCTAGGTTCCAGCCGTCACCGCCCCCCCGGTACGGCGGCACAGGGCCCACCCTCTTAAAGGGGTGGGCCCTTCTTATTTGAAGTCGACGGAGCTGGAGTCGGTTTCGGTAGAGCCGGCTCAGTTCGAGTCGGGCAGCCCGAAGACGTAGAGCTGCTGGCCGGTGGCAGGCCGGTGGACCTCGGTCAGCAGTTCCGAGGGCTTCTGTACCGGACTGCCGCCGCCGAGTCCCGTCGTGACCGCGATGTACTGTTTGCCATCGAGACTGAACGAAACCGGGTGGCCCTGGACGCCGTTGCCGAGCCGGGTCTGCCACAGGATCCTGCCGGTGTTGACCTCGACGGCCTTGAAATGACGGTCGAAATCGCCGACGAAGGCGACGCCGCCCCCGGTCGAGAGCACCGCGGTCAGGAACGGCGAGCGCTGCTGCAGCGACCACATTTCCTTCATGTCGCTGGTGCGGTAGGCCACGAGCTTGCCCATGTTCTGGTGGGTGCCGGGCATGAAGTAGAACTGCTGCGATGCGGCCGTTCCGCCGCCACCGAGCTTCATGTCGACCTCATGGCCCTGCATCAGCACGCAGCTCTGGCTCTCCGGGATGATCAGCAGGTCGGTCGGCTGGTTGTAGCTGGTGGCATGCCAGTCATGGCCGCCTTCCGGACCAGGGCACGAGGCGATCCAGTCCCCGGTCTTCTGGTCCAGGATGTCCTGGCGATAGGTCACGGCCCCGGTCTGCGGGTCGAGATTGGAGAACACGTTCTGGAACAGCGTCTGCTTCGCGTCCAGGAACTTGCCGGTCACGCGATCGAGCTTCCACAGGATGCCGGGCTTGCCGATCGTCATCACGGTCTTCTGGCTGCCGTGATCGATCAGCACCCGCTCGAACACCTCGTCCAGGTCCAGCGATTCGCCGGGCGCATGCTGGAAATACCACTTGAGCTTGCCGGTATCGGGATCCAGGGCCAGGGTCGAGCTGGAATAGAGCGTCGCCGCGTTACCGGACTTGCGGCTGGCGCGCATCCAGGGTTTGGTCTGTGCGACGCCCCAGTAGGTCGTGTTCAGCTCCGGATCGTAGGTGCCGGCGATCCAGGTGTCGCCGCCGCCGCGCAGCAGGTTGGGCAGGCCATTCCAGGTATCCCCGCCCGGCTCGTTCTCGAGCGCCGTGGTATGGAAGGTCCAGTCGCGCACGCCGGTCGTCGCATCGAAGGCGCTGATGAAGCAGTTGGTCTCGGAGTAGTTGTCGCAGCCCATCAGCCCCACGAGCACCTTGCCATGGATCACCATCAGGCCACCGGTCTCACCTTTCGGTGGGCCGTCGATGACGGCCTCCCAGACGATCCTGCCGGTACGCGCATCGAGCGCGTGCAGCTTCGCATCGTAAGTCGCGACGTACACCTTGTCCTGATAGAGCCCGAGGCTGCGCGTGCCGCCATACGCGACGGTCGAGGCCGGCCCGATCCGGTTCTCCCAGATCAGCTCGCCAGTGCGCGCGTCGAGTGCCTGCACCGTGTTCTGCGTATTGGACAGGAAGATGACCCCGTCGTGCACGATCGGCGTCACTTCCGATGCCCCGCCTTCGTTCATCGCCCAGGCCCATTTGAGCTGCAGCGAGCCGACGTTGCGGGTGTTGATCTGGTTCAGCGGACTGAAGCTCCATCCCTGGTACGTGCGCCGGTACATCAGCCACTCGCCGTCGGCGGGATGCGTCAGCATCGCGTCGGTGACGGGCACGTAGTGCGCAAGGCTACCCGCGACGGTCAGGCCCCAGTGCTCCGCTGGCGGTGGGGCGGGGCGCTGGCGGGATGGCGTGGCCGACAGCAGGCCCTCGGGCGCCTGGCCAGTCGCGATCGACGCGACCGTGACCGGCGCGCCCGTTACCAGGGGCTCAGGGCCGGCTTTTGCGCCGTTGGCCTCGAGCAGATAGGCGGTAATGCCGGCATACGTGGACGCACCGAGGGCGCCCGGATTGCCCGCTGGCATCGACTTGGAGATGTAGTCGTACAGCTGCTGGGTGGTCTTCGGACCCCAGGAACCCATGAACGGGCTGCCGGTCAGCGCCGGCCCGGCGCCGCCGGCCAGCGTGGCTCCGTGGCAGGCCGCGCAGTTGATCGCGTAGTCGTTCTGGCCCGCCTGGGCCTGGGACAGCGCATAGCCACCGGACGCGGAGTCCGCCGCCACCGCGCAGGTTGCGCCAGCGAGACCAGCGGCGACCGCCGCGGCGATCAGGAACGGAGCGGACGCAGCCATGCGGGAGATCCTCATCTGGAGGCGAATGGACTCAAGGCTATCGACTCAAGGCTGATGCGGGGCTTCGAGCCAGCCCCACAGGGCACCGTCCCGCGCCTTGACGCTCTCGATCTGGATGTAGACCGAATTCCGGCGCAATGCCGCGATCTGCTCCGGGCTCAAGCTCAGCTTCCCGAAAATCGCACCCGCGACCTCGTGCGGTACGCTGAGATCACCGATCACCGGCCCGGGCACGCCCATCGCGAGGCCCATCCGGACATGGGCGCTGGTGGCCTGCGAGGACAGGTCGGAGAAATGGCCGGTCACGGTGAGGGTGTCACCCTCCAGCGATGCCGACACCGTGCCGCTCCCGACGACGTCGGCGCGGGTGGCTGGCGTCGACGGGCATGGGTCGAGTTCGGCCTGGAAGCCCGGGGCGGCGGCCCACGCCGGCACGAACGACAGCACCAGCGCCGCCGCCAGTGCGATGGGCGCGCCGAGAATGCTGCGCTTGCGTGTCATGTGATTCCGACCCCTCGTGCATCCGTGCGCCGGCCGGCCCGCGGCCGTGGCGTCGCTGTTGTGAGCACAGCATAGCAGGGCGCTCGGCCGCATATCGAGCGGCCGCCATCCGCGGGGGTGGACCGGAAGCGGTGGAATCGACAGGGGGTCCGTGGCAAGATGATCGCCTACAGTTCGGGCATACAGTTCGGGCGCGCTGGCGCACCACGACACCCGTCGGGCTTCAGGCCGCCGGTAGCATAAATTGACAGGAACTGGGGGATTCAATCATGCGTCGCGTACTCGTTGCCGTGGCCTTGGGCGCCCTGGCGCCACTGGCCGCGCAGGCCGCCACCATCACGGTGTTCTCACCGGGCGTCACCACGGCGGGGCTGCGCAAGCTGGCCAATCAGTGGACGATCGAGACGGGTAACCGCGTCGACATCATCGGCGGCACGATCGGTGCGGTGAAGGATGATGTGACGACCGGCGTGCCCGGGGACATCGTGCTGCTGCCGAACCCCGACCTGAAGGATGTCACCGCGAAACTCAAGCCCGGTTCGACGGCGCCGGTCGGGCGCATCCTGTTCGGCCTGATCGTGAAGGCCGGTGCGCCGCATCCGGACATCTCGAGCCCGAGGAAGTTCGCCGCGGCACTGAAGGCCGCCAGCGGCGTGGGTTTCAACGATCCGGCGACCAAGAGCCTCGGCGGACAGATGGTGTTCGATCTGCTGCAGCGACCCGAGTTCAAGGGAGTCCATGGCGTACCGCTCAAGCAGGGTGCGGCCGGCGGCGTCGCCGATGGTACGGTACCGATGGCGGGCGGCACGCGCAGCGAGCAGCTCGGCAACCCCAACATCGAGCTGGTCGGCCTGTTTCCGGATGCGCTCAAGATGCGCATCGACATGGCCGCCGCGACGCTCGCCGACGCGCGCGAGCCGGCGCTGGCGGACGCGTTCGTGCACTACATCGCGCGCGCCGAAGCGGCGCCGGCCTGGAACGACTGCGGCGTCGTCGCGCCGACGCTGAAAGGGCAGCCCGCGATGGGACAGTGCTACGTGCCGCTGCCGACGATGGCGCTGCCGCCGAGCGCCGATGAGGTCCGGGCGCCGCGTCCGGCGCGGGCCCGTGGCATTCCGACGGCGCTCGCGATCGAGGGCGCGCAGACGGCGATCGCGACCTGCCTGCTGACCAACTTCAAGGTCACGGCGCTGGTCGTGGACGCCGCTGGCGTGCCGATCGCGATGATCTCCGGCGATGGTGCCGCCGCCGTCACGCAACGCATCGCGATGGGCAAGGCGCAGACCGTGATCCGCTTCAAGACCACCAGCGGCGCGGTCGCCGCCAGGGCTGCCAGCGATCCGGGCTTCATGGCGCAGCTGACCGCCGATCCGCTGCTCGGTCCGCCGCGCCAGGGCGCCGTACCGATCATGGTCGGCGGAGAGCTGGTCGGTGCGTTCGCGGTATCGGGTGCCCCGGGTGGCGACCGGGACGAGCCCTGCGCGGTCTCCGGGCTCGCCAGGATCCAGAACCGATTGCAGTAGCGATCTGGCCAGCCGTGAGCTGCGCGGAGCGTTGCCGGTGAGGAGCGCCAGGCCAGGGACCCGGCTGATGGCGGCGTGCGGCGCGGTAGCGCTGTACGCGATGCTGGCGACCTCGGCGTTCGCGGCGGAGGCGCCGCTGCCGCGGCTGGTCACGCAGGACGGACGCCATGCGCTGCTCGTCAATGACGCGCCGTACCTGGTCCTGGGTGCCGAGGTCAACAACTCGAGCGGCTGGCCGTCGCAGTTGCCCCAGGTCTGGCCGGCCATCGACTACCTGCATGCCAACACCGTCCTGATCCCGGTGTACTGGGAGCAGTTCGAGGCGCAGCAGGGCCAGTACGACTACAGCGTGGTCGATACACTGCTGACCCAGGCGCGCGCGCACCAGGTGCACCTGGTCCTGCTGTGGTTCGGCACCTGGAAGAACGGCAGTCCGCACTACGTGCCGGAGTGGATCAAGCTCGCGCCCGACCGCTACCCACGCGTACTCGATCGCTTCGGCCACCCGATCGACGCGCTCTCGCCGTTCGGCAGCGCGACGCTCGAGGCCGACCAACGCGCCTTTGGCGCGCTGATGCATCACCTCAAGGCCGCCGATCCGCAGCGCACCGTACTGATGGTGCAGGTCGAGAACGAGACCGGCAACTATGGCGCGCTGCGCGATTACTCGCCCGCCGCGGAGCGGCTGTACACCGCTCCGGTGCCGGCCGACGTACTGGCGGCGATGGGAGTCCAGGGCGCCGCCGCGGCGCCCACGTGGCAGCAGGCCTTCGGCGCGGAGTCCGAGGTCTTCTTCAATGCGTGGGCGGTATCACGGTTCGTAGGCCAGGTCGCGGCGGCGGGCAAGGCCGAATATCCGCTGCCGATGTTCGCCAATGCGGCGCTGCGCGATCCGATCAGGCCAGGCCCGCCCGGCAGCTACGAGAGCGGGGGTCCGATCGACAACGTGATTCCGATCTGGAAGCTCGAAGCGCCCGCGCTGGACCTGCTCGGCCCCGACGACTACGCACCCGACCTGCCCACCTACCGCAGGCAGCTCGATCTGTATGGACGCGCCGACAATGCGCTGTTCCTGCCGGAGACCGGCGGCAGTCCGCGATTCCTGTTCCTGGTACTGGGGCACGGAGCGATCGGATTCGCTCCGTTCGGGATCGACTTCACCCGCACGCCGGTGTATCCCGACGCCGCGCGGCCCCGGGAGGAATCGCTGACTCCATGGTCGCGCACCGGCACGAAGGAATTCGTCGCACCGTTCGAGCCGCTGTACCGCCTGTTCGCACCGATGGCGCCCGAACTCGCGCGCCTGAATTTCGAGGGCCGGCTGCAGGCCACCGCCGAGGAGTCGGGGCGCCTGTCGCAGACGCTGCACTTCGGCGCCTGGGACGCGGTCGTTTCCTATGGAGTCTGGGCTCGTAACGGTGCGCCGATGGGCAATCCGCAGCCGATCGGTGCGGCGCTGGTCGGGCAGCTCGCCGACAACGTGTTCCTCGTCGGCGGCTTCCATGCACGCGTCGATTTCCGCCCCGTCCGGCCGGAGCTGCAGCGCCAGTTCCTGCGGGTGGAGGAAGGCACGTACGAGAACGGCAGCTTTCGGTTCCAGCGCTTGCTGAATGGCGATCAGACCGATGGCGGACTCGATTTCTTCGCCGATCCACTGGTGCTGCGCGTCTCGCTAGCCACCTATTGAGCCGCCGGGGGCGCTCGCATACCATGGGGTCGCGTGCCGCGGCGCCGGGGGGTGCTGGGGAGATACGGGCCGCCGCACTCGATTCCAATTCCAACAGGAGTTCCTGCCATGCGTCTGCCATCCTTGATCGGCGTTGCGGCTGCCAGCCTGCTGCTGGCGAGCCCGATGATCCGAGCGGAGACCCTCGATCAGCTGACCAGCAGCGGCCCGACCACGAAGTCGATCCCGCTGCCGGATCCCACGCACATCCCGATCGTGTTCGGCAAGGACATCCCGTGGAAGGGCGATCCGAAGGGCGAGCAGATCGCAGCGCTGTTCGGGGCCGAGGACAAGCCCGGCATCTACGGCCTGCTGATCAAGTGGAATCCCGGCGCCAACAGCAAGCCGCACTCGCATTCGAAGCCCCGCTATATCTACGTCGTTTCCGGTACCTGGTGGGTGAACTCGAGCACCACGTACGACAAGAGCAAGATGTATCCGGTCCCGGCCGGCAGCTTCGTCACCGACATCCCTGACACCATCCATTGGGACGGAGCAAAGCAGGGGGATACGGCCTGCATCATCCTGCTGGTCGGCGAAGGACCGATGGTGACCACCACCTACGTGCAGAAGGATCCCAATAGTCCGGTGTTCACACCCCCGGCCAAGTAGAGATCAACCCAAGGAGCACCTGTCATGCGTCTGTCCTCCCTGATCGGCATCACGGCCGCCAGCGTATTGCTGGCTACCCCCCTGTTCGCGGAAACCCAGGACCAGCTGCTGCACAGCGGCCCGACCACGACCTCGATCGCACTGCCCGATCCGACCCACATTCCGATCGTGTTCGGCAAGGACCTCAAGTGGAAAGGGGACCCGGCGCATGAGCAGCAGGCCCCGCTGTTCGGGGATCCGGACCAGCCCGGGATCTATGGCGTGCTGATCAAGTGGAATCCGGGTGCGAACAGCACCCCGCATTTCCACTCGACCGTGCGCTACATCTACGTCGTGTCGGGTACCTGGTGGGTGAGTTCGAGCACGACCTATGACAAGGCCAAGATGTATCCGGTCCCGGCCGGCAGCTTCGTCACCGATGTCGCCAATACGATCCACTGGGATGGGGCCAAGGCCGAGACCGGACCGTGCGTACTGCTGCTGGTCGGCGTCGGTCCGATGAAGACGACGCGCTATACGCAGAAGGATCCCAATAGTCCGGAATTCACGCCGGACAACAAGTAGGCGACTGTCGCTGCGCTGCGCCGCCCGGTATGCGGGCGGCGCAGCCTGGCTCCGCGCGTGCTGGATCCTTGCGTGGTGGCGCGGCGCGTCAGGGACCGGGATCGAAGTTGTGCATCCCCTCCGGCCGCGGATTGATCGCTATGCGCGTATCGATCGTGGTGCCGCTCCACGTGGCGCGATGGAAGCGCCCCTGCGGCGCATACACGACATCGCCGGGCTCGGCGGTGAATACCTTCATGCCCTCCATCTTGTAATCCACCGTGCCTTCGGCGATGAACCAGAACTCGTTGTAGTCGATGTGGAAGTGGCCCTGGTTGGTATCCGGCGGCGTCGGGAAGCCATGGCCGCGGATGATGTTCATGAAGTTCCCGTTCTCGTTGACGAAGGCGAAATCCCCGAGTGGATTCGCAGGATTGTTGACGAAGTCCTGTTCGAAGTCGACATACAGCCTGTTGACCCCGGTGTACGGGTCGGGCGGCGTCATATAGCGGGACCGCACGTATTCCTTGCCCGGCGGCGCGCTCGGGGCGGCGTTGCCGTCGATCGGATAGAGCGGCGTGCGGCCACTGCGCACGACCTCGAAGCGTAGCGAGGGGGCGCTGCCCACGGTCTCCATGCTGTAAGGTGTACGGTACGGCACCTGGACCAGGAAGCCCCTGGTAGCCACGAACGGCTGCTGGCCCTGGATCGTGAAGCGGATCTGTCCGTCCCACACGACGAAGAATATCCGGTCATCAGCCCAGAACTGGGTCCGCGTCTTCTCGCCAGGAGCCATCTGGATGTACCTGGCATCGTAATCCTGGTCCAGCACGATCTGCTCGCTCCAGGCCGCCTTGCCCTGGTGCGCGGCCAGGATGTCGCGCAGCCGCCAGATCGGCCTGTTGGGCGCCTTCCAGGGACTGTGCGCGGTGGATTTCGGTACCCACGCGTACCAGCTCGGTGGCGCCGATGGAGCCGCCGCCGCCTGCTGCGCGACGGCCTGCGATACCTGCAGCATCGCCCCTGCAGCGATGACGGCGAGGCCGGCCAGGCGGCGGCTCGCGTGAACGCGGAAAGTTGAGAACGCCATGAGCACCCCCGGATCTTATGGTTTGGAAAATCGTATAATACCCGCCTGACCTCCATACAACAGGCGAAGGGGTGTCCCATGAAGAGAATCTGGCTGGTCACGGCTGCGGGTCTGCTCGGCGCGGGACAGGCGATGGCACAGGCCCCGGCCCCGGCAGGCGCACCGGCGCCCACGATCGCCGCGGCACCCACCAACGACGAGGTGCGCGCACCGCGTCCGGCGCGCGCGCGCGGGATACCGACCGCACTGGCGATCGAAGGGGCGCAGACGGCCATCGCGACCTGCCTCGGCAACGGCTACAAGGTGACGGCGCTGATCGTCGACTCTGCCGGGGTGCCGATCGAATTGATCTCCGGCGACGGCGCTGCGGCGATCACGCAGCGCATCGCGATGGGCAAGGCGCAGAGCGTGCTCAAGTACAGGATGACCAGCGGTGAAGTGGCCGCGAAGGCCGCTGGCGACGCGGCGTTCATGGCGCAGGTCGTCGCCGATCCCCTGATCGGCACGCCGCGACAGGGCGCGGTTCCGATCATGGTTGGCGGCGAGCTGGTCGGCGCGTTCGCCGTGTCCGGTGCGCCCGGTGGCGACAAGGATGAGGTCTGCACGAAGGCCGGGTTGGCGAAGATCCAGGACCGTCTGCAGTAGAGTCCTAGTGCTGCAGGATGAACTTCTGCAGCCGCTTGCCCGTGTCGACCTCGCCCGTGTAGAGGTTGCCTTTCGAGTCGATGCTGATCTGGTGAACCCAGTGGAACTGACCGGCATTGCGTCCGCTGTGTCCGAAGCTGCCCACCTCGACCCCGTCGCTGCGGCGGACGATCGCGATGCGGTTGTTCTCGCCATCGGCGACGAACAGGTACTTCTGCTGCGGGTCGCGTGAGAACGTCAGCGTCCACGTCGAGCCGTTGCCGAGCGTGCTGGTGCGCAGGAAGAATTCCGAAACGAACTTGCCCTGCCGCGTGAATACCTGCACGCGGTCGTTGTGCCGGTCGCACACGTATACCAGTCCGTCCGAGGACAGGCGTACGCAGTGCACCGGGGAGCGGAACTGCCTGTCAGGAGGATCGCCCGGCGCATAGGGCGGGATGGAGCCCGCGGCGGGCACGTCGCCTTCGATGCCCTCGATCGTGTTCGTCACTTCGGCGAGCGGGATGCCGTAGGCACCCCAGCCACGCTTGAACTGGCCCGTGTCGGAGTCGTAGACCACGACCCGATTGTTCAGGTAACCATCGGCCAGGTACACCTCGTGTGCCGCTTCATCGACATCGATGCCCGCGACGCGCCCGAGCATCGTCGTGTCCTGGTTGTTCTTGCGATCCCTGGTCTTGCGGCCGATCTCGAGCAGCTGCTTGCCGTCCGGCGTGAATTTCAGCACCTGGCGGTCGTCCACGCTCGAGCCGCTGATCCAGACGTTGCCGCTCTTTTCGACCCAGATCGCATGCTCGCCGCTCGGCCAGTCCGGCACGAAACCCGGGCCGCCCCAGGAACGGATCAGCTTGCCGGCGGTGTCGAACTCGAGCACCGCCGGGGTCGTCATGCAGCAATCATTGCGGGGTGGGGTCTGCGACGCACCGAGCTCATCCTTGGTGGACGAGCGCGGTCGCTGCAGTACCCAGACGTGGTCCTGGCTGTCGACCGCAATGCCGGCCACCTGTCCCATGATCCAGTTGTTCGGCAGCTCCTGCGGCCAGAAGGGGTCCACGCGGTACCGTGGGACCTCATCACCGGCAGCGTGCAGGGGAGCGGCCGCGCAGGCGCCCAGCAATGCCAGTCCGAGCGCCGCCCTTTGCAGTCGGAACATGTGCCGCGGCCGCTCAGCGCTTCACGCCGAATGCGTAGACATGGGCATCGTGCGTCACGATGAACACCTTGCCGAGCGCCACGACCGGCTCGTTGAAATGGACCCAGTCGGTGATGGTCTTGCCGCTGGAATACAGCTGCTTGCCGGTCTCGGCATCGAACGCGTACAGCACCAGGTTGCTGACCGGCGTCGCGCGATAGACCGCGCCGGTCGTCGTCGCGTCACGCGGCGTGCCGTCTGGCATCGGCGTGTTCTGCAGCGCCTGGCCGCCGGTCTGGGTTGCGAACACGACGCCGTTCGCGACCGTCGGCGGATCGGGCATGATCATGTCGGGCGAGGTCCACGTCGGGATCTCGCTGAGCTTGTCGCCATCGGCGACCACTTCGACCGCCATGATGCTGCCGTTCGGGATCGGGCCGCTGGTGAACTTGAACGGGGCCACCTTGGTCGACTGCGGGCCCCACATCGGCGTATAGATGAATCGCCGGCCAGCGGGCGACTGCCAGGTCGCGATGCCTCCCCAGACGCCCTGGCTCGGCTGCGTCCCCGAGGCCGCGTCATTGCCCAGCTGCGGACCCTGGTACAGCGGTGTGGAATGATTCTCGGAAGGGCCGCCGCCGAGGTCACTGGTATCGAGCAGGTCGATCACGGATTCCTTGCCCGCGACCGCGACCAGGGTCTTGCCCGCGAACGGGAACACGATCGGACTGGCCGACCAGTCCAGGTCCTTCGAGTTCATGTAGCGCCAGTTCTTTGGTATGTACATGTCCATCAGCCGCGTCGCTTTCGGCGCGAGCATCAGTACACTGATGCCGTACTGGCCCGAAGCGGGATCGACGAAGCCGTCGGCCGTCTCGATCAGCAGCGAGTTGTTCGGACCCCTGGTGACGCCACCACGGCCCCAGGGGCCCGCCGGCCGGCCGTTGCTGGTATAGAAATGCGTGACCTGCGGGTGCGCCGGATCGTGCACGTCCACCGCGGTGACCATCCCGGGATCGATCGGCGGGCCGGTCATCGGCCGGCGTCCCGGCGGCGTCGCCGCGGGCTGCGCGCCCGGGTTCAGCGTCTCGGCGGCCGCCAGCGGTGAGTTGGGATCGAGGATCTCGCCACAGCCGCGCGCGTTGGTCGTGTAGACCACGTCGTTGATGATGTTCAGTCCCCAGGCCCGCGCGAACGGTGCCACCATCTCGATGGGCGCGAGGCGCTCCGCGCCGTCGCTCAGCGATACTCCGCGCAGCTTGCCGTCGCTGGGCAGGAAGTAGATCACGCCATTGGCCTTGTCGATGGCCGGTGCGCCGTTGGCCGTATTGGAGCACAGCCAGGTTCCCGGTCGTCCCGGCTGCAGCGGGTTCGGATAGGTCTTCTGCCACAGGACCTTGCCGCTGTCCGCATCGAGCGCGAACAGCGTGTCATCGGCACCGAGCAGGAACAGCATGTTCTTCGGACCGGCCGCGGTGGGAACACCGGCGGCGATGACCGGTGGGCTGAGCGTGGACAGCGCTACGGCCGTCGGCGGCGTCGACAGCTGCGTGCTCCATTGCACCTTCAGTTTCGATACGTTGGTCTTGTCGAGCGTGGTCTCGCCGCGATTCCAGCCGGTGCGCTCCTGGTCGTAGCCGTAGGTGGGCCAGTCGTTCGCGGGCGGCGCTGCCGCGCCGTTCTGGGCGAGACTCGAACCGGGGCCAAGCAGCGCGCAGAGCAGCAGTGGCGACAGGGCAGGGCAGGTCTTTGACATACGGTCCTCGTGGGACGCCGGCGGCGTCGCTAGTGGCTCGGCTTCTTGGCCTCGAATTGAATGGCGTCCAGGCTCTGCGCATCGCCGGTCAGTTCCTTCGGTCCCGCGGGCAGCTGATTGGCCGACAGCAGGAACGCGGTCAGGTCGGCGGCGACCTGGTCGGTCAGGCTGCCGGGATTGGACTGCGGCATGGTGGTGTGGATGCGGTCGAACAGCGCGGTCAGCGTCAGGCCGTCCCAGTCGTTCAGGAACATCTTGCCGGTCAGCGCCGGCGCGTCCGTCCCATTGCCGGCCAGCGTGTCCCCATGGCACGTGGCACAGCGACTCGCGTATTCGGTCGCGCCGCGTTGCGCCTGCGCGGCCGTGTAGACGCCGTCCCAGATCGAGTGCCCGGCTTCCTGCGCACGCAGCGCGCGTGCCGTGAGGCCGCCAAGCACCACCAGGCCGATCGCGGCCGCCAGCGGCAGCACGCGTACGCTCCGATGGCGCTGCAGTCGCGGTAGGCGAATCGAGTGCACGGCGATCCTCTCGGCCTCAGGCGCTGGCGGCCGGCGGCGCGGCCAGCCGCACCTGCAGCGTCTTGCGCAGATAGTTGACGTTTGCGGCGAGGGTATCGCCGATGGTGCCGTCGCCCGGTCGCGGCGCATCGACGTCCACCATGACCCAGCCCTTCCATTTCCGATCGCGGATCACCTGGAAAATGCCCGGAAAATCCACGCCGCCATAGGCTCCCATCGTGCCCCAGATATTGCCGCTGGAATAGTCCTGCGGCGGGGGCGTGGCCTTGTTGCCGCGATACTTCGCGTACGTGTCCTTCAGGTGGAACTCGGCGATACGCGGCAGGAATTCCTTGACCATCTGCACGACATCCATGCCGCCGAGCACGTTATGTCCCGTATCGAGCGTCAGCCACACGTAACGCGGATCGGTCAGTTCCATGACGCGGCGGAACTCGTGCTCGCGTTCCATCGGTCCCCAGATATGCGGATGCGGGCCGAGTCGCACGCCATGCGCGATCGTCTGGCGTCCAATCTCGTTCAGCGTGTCGGCCAGCTTCTTGAGCTGGTCGTCGCTCGGCCCTCCCGGCGGTCGCCCGCCGAGGTTGGTCTTCCAGTGGTCACAGCCGGCAGGGGCCAGAAAATCCCGGGCGAAGCTCACCATGTCCCGGACCAGCTGGTCATGCCCCGTCTCGCCGAGCCATGGGAAGGGCCCGGTCCCGAAAGGCGATGCGGCGGCAGCGGCGCCTGCCGGGGCCGGAGCTGCGGCGGCAGGCGGAGGGCCGCGACGCGGCAGGTCGCCTACGTCGACCAGCGTGACTCCCGCCAGGTCGCACAGCCGCTTGAGCGCCAGGGGTTGATCGATGTACCGGGCGGCCTGATCCGAGTACGGCTCCAGGCCCTGGAATCCGTAGCGCTTCACGTCCGCCAGAATGCGCGGGATATCCGTGATGTCCTTCATGCGTCCGTTGGACCATTCGCCCCAGGTCGAGCCGGTGATGCCGTAGCGGATATCCGGATTGACCGGGTCGAGCGCGTGCGAGTCGGCTGCCCAGACGCGAGTACTCCCGAAGCCGCTCACGACGGCGGCCGCCCCGGAGCTCGCCAGCGCCGATGCCAGGAAGTCCCGTCGGCTCACGGGACGATGTACGTGATCTGCATCCATGGACCGAGTACCCCTTTGTAGTTATTCAGCTGCCGTCAACCGGCGCTCGCGGTCCTGCCGCCGCGCCGGCGCACCCGCCTGCCGGAATCTTAAGGCAAAAACAGATTGCGACCCAACGGTCGGACGGCCGCCGGCGCCGCGGCCGGCCAGCGTCAGATCGTCACGTTGCCGGCTTTCGCTGCCTTCACCAGGTGATCCGCCGCGCGATACGCCAATGCCGAGATCGTCATGGTCGGGTGATTGCGCCCGCCCGTGACGAAGCTGCTGCCGTCCACGATGAACAGGTTGGGAACATCGTGCGCCCGGTGATACTTGTTCACGACCGACTTCGAGGGATCGTTGCCCATTCGGCAGGTACCGCGCGAGTGCGCTCCGCCGCGGCTGTCATTGACCTTGTCAGCCCAGATCTCGGTCGCGCCGGCTGCCTGCAGGATTTCCACCGACCGGTCGATGAAGAACTGCATGGCCTTGAAGTCGTTCTCGTGGCTGCTCGAGGTGATGCGCATCGCCGGCAGGCCCCACGCGTCCTTGACCTCCGGATCCAGGTCGACACGATTGGTCTCGACCGGAAGCTGTGAAATGAAATTGGACACATCGAGCCGGCGGTTGGCCTGCTCGAGCAGCGCCTTCTTGTACCCCGCGCCCCAGCTCGGCGCGTTGTGCCCGCCCCGCAGCCCGTATTCGATCGGGGTCGTGAAACCGCGCGCCGTCATGCGGCCGCCGCCATAGAAGCCGCGCTTCTGCGTATCGTTCGGCACGTAGTCGAGGATCGCCGCGCCGGTGACGCAACCCTTGTATTCGTTCAGCGGATGCTCGAACAGGCCGGAGGCCCCGCCGCCATTGCCGCTCATCAGGTACCGTCCGACCACGCCGCTGGAGTTCGCGAGTCCGTTCGGAAAGCGCTTCGAGCTCGACAGCAGCAGCAGGCGCGGCGTTTCGGTGCCGTTTGCGCTGAGCACGACGACTTTCGCCTTCTGGAACAGTTCGCGCTTCTGCTCGTCGAAATAGACCGCGCCCGTGACCTTGCCGGCATCGTTCACCGAGATCTCGCGCACGTAGCTGTTCGCACGGATCTCGCAGCGGTTGGTCCGCTCCGCGATCGGCAGCAGGGTCACCGCCGAACTGGAGCGCGCCTTGACCTGGCAGCCGAAGCCCGAACACATGCCGCACTGGATGCAGGCAGCGCGTCCGTTGTAGGGCTCGGTGATGATCGCCGCGACGTTCGGTACCACCGTGAGTCCGAGTTTGGAGGCGGCCACCTTGAACAGGGCGCCCGAGCTCTTGATGGGCAGCGGCTTGCACGGGTACGGCTTCGACATCGGCGCCATCAGCGGCGTATCGACGCGCTCGCCGCTGATGCCGAGCTCCCATTCGGCCTTCGTGTAGTAGGGCTCGAGTTCCTCGTACGAGATCGGCCAGTCGGCGACACCGGTACCGGCGATCGTGCCGAAGCGGCTGGCCTCGTTGAATTCCCACGGCAGGTGCCGCCAGCTGCTGCCACCATAGGTGACCGTGCCGCCGCCGACCACGCAGCCGTACGTGTGGTTTCCCGGGACCGCCTTTTCGGACGCATTGCGACGGAACGTGTTGCGCTGCTTCGCGGGATCGCTCATCAGGGTGTCACCCGGATCCGGGTGACGGTTCTTCAGCTCGTCCTTGTTGAAGTCATGCTCGTGCCCGTAGGCTCCCCACGGACCCTGCTCGAGCACGACGACCGAGAAACCCGCGACCGACAGCTCCTTGGCCATCACGGCGCCGCCGGCACCGGAACCGATGACCAGGAAATCGACCTCGGTGGAAGGTGCGTATTTGATCATTGCGATGCTCCCTTTCTAGCGGTCGTAGTAGCCGAAGGGCGGCTGGAACGCGAGCGTGTCCTCGAAGCCGATCAGTCGCCAGCCCACCTTGTCGAAGTTGCCGCCGTGCTTCGGGCTCGCGAACATGCCCATGATCGTGTGATCGCGCACCTGCTTGAAGAACGGCGTCTTCTCGATGGCCGTCAGCACCTGGATCTGCTGCGGGGCAGTCAGCGCCGCGAACGTCGTCGCGCCCGGGACCAGCTCCTTCGACCTGGACTGCAGGTCCTGGATGCCCTGCGTGTAGAGCGGCTGCGCGTCCTGCGCAAAGCTCGTCAGGGATCGATCGATGAACTGGACCACGCGCGCCTCGCGCGCACCCGGCGTGTCGTCGGTCGGGAAGATCTGCGCCGACATGGCCTCGATCTCGGCCGCCTGCGCCGCGGTGAAGAAGGCGAACTGGGTCGACTGGTGCGCCATCTGCTGGGCCTGCACCACGGCCGGCCAGTTCAGCGCGATCCACGCCGCACTGACACCGGTCATGGAACTGACCAGGAACTGGCGTCGGGTAGTGTCTTCAACGCTCATGGCACGCTCCTCAGGGCTGACGTTTGGCGTAACGGGTGATACCGTGGGGCGGGGAGTTGACTGCTCCGTACAGGGTGCCAGCGGCATCGACGACCACTCCCTCGCCCGCTGAATCATCCGGCACGAACGCGGTCGGCTGGCCGGTGCGGATGCTGCCGATCCAGACACCCTTGTGCCAGCCGGGGTGGATGGTCTCGTTGGAATCGGCGTCGATCGCGTACAGGGTGTCGTGCCTGTCGACGTAGAAGCCGGCGGGGCGGCCGAACTGGGTCCACTGGTCGAGGAACTTGCCATCCTGATCGAAGATCTGGATGCGCGAGTTGCCGCGATCGGCGACGAACAGACGCCCGCGCGCATCGAACGCCAGCGCGTGCGGATTGCTGAATTCACCGGGTCCGCTGCCGGCCTGACCCCACTGCTTGATGAATTTCCCGTCTCTGGAGAACTTCACGATCCGCGGCACGCTGCCAGCCGGGATCGTGTTCGGGATCGCGGTGTGGCCATCGGCGACGAAGATATCGCCGTCGGGCGCCGTGATGACATCCGACGGCGCCTGGAAATGGCTCTCGTCGGCGCCGCGCACGCCGGCGGTGCCGAGGCGCATCAGCACCTTGCCCTGCGGGCTCAGTTCGATGACCTGCACGCCACGGGTGCCGTCCTTGCTGACGGCTGCGTCCGTGACCCAGACGTTGCCATGCCGATCGACGTGCAGTCCGTGCGGAAAGACGAACAGTCCCGCACCAATGCTGCGGATCGGCTTGCCGGTCGCGGTGTCGAGCAGGTTGACGGGTGGGATGTCGGAACCGTCGCAGCTGTTGACGCCGCAGCGATCGATGGCCCAGATTTCATCGTGCGGACCGCGTTTCACGGCGGCGCTCGACCCCCACGGACCGGGACCGGCCGGCTTGGCCCATTGGTATTCGGGAGCCTGGAACGGATCGGGGAGTCCTGCGACGGGGGCGTCCCCCGCCCAGGCGCAAGCGGCTGGCAGCGCGCATAGCGCAGTCAGCGCAACCCAGGATTTCGCCATCCACACCCCCACAAATAGAACGGCACGCTAGCACCGGGCTCGCAAGCCGTCAAAGCCGGACGGGCCCGCATCGTCCGCGGGTCCGCCGGCGGGGGCGGTCGAGTCCCTTCCGTGCCGCCGGCTACCGTCCTTCAGGTCACCGGTGGCAGCTTGATGCCGAGCACGTCCCGCAGGTAGTTGATGTTGTGCGAGAAGTAGTCGTCCACGGCCAGGTCGAAGCTGAGATTGCCGCCGATCGCGTCGAAGCCGTCGTCGCCTTTCCTCGGGCCATCGACGTCGAATACCGCCCAGCCCTTGAAATGCCGTTCGCGCAGCACCTGGAACACGCCCGCGAAGTCGACCCCACCGCCGCCGAAGTTATGATAGACGCTGGCGGCCCGGTGCATTTCCTGGGTCGGCGTCTCCGTGTTGCCGCGGTACTTGGCGTAGGTATCCTTCAGGTGGATCTCGGCGATCCGCGGGAAGTAGTCCTTCACGATCTGCACGGCATCGCCGCCGCCCAGCGTCAGGTGCCCGAGATCGGCGGTCATCCACACGTACTTCGGATCCGTCAGCTCCATGACGCGGCGCATGTCCTTCTCGCGCTCGAGCGGACCCCAGATATGGGGATGCGGCGCGAGCCGGATGCCCATCGCGAGCGTCTGGCGGCCGATCTGGTTCAGCGTGTCAGCCAGCCGCTTGAGCTGCTCGTCGGTCGGACCGCCCGGGGGGCGGGCGCCCATGTTGACCTTCCAGTGATCGGCACCGAGCGGCTGCAGGAAATCGCGCGCGAACGCGACGTGATCCGCGATGGTCTTCGGGATCTGCTCCGGGTCGATGAAGTTCGTCGACTGCCCCTTCTCGCCGTTCGATGCATCGACGAACGTGATGCCTGCCTGGTCGAACAGCTTCTTCAGGCCCAGCGGATTGCTGCGCCACACCTCGATCTCCGTGCCATAGGGTTCGATGCCCTGCAGTCCGTACGCGGCAACCCGCGGGATCCAGTACGCCAGGTCGTGGGCCTTGTCGGGAGCCACGCCGCCGCCACCCCAGATCGAGCTGGTGGTGCCAAACAGGATGTCCGGGTTCAGCGGATCGAGCGGCACGTGCTTGACCTTGCTGTCCGCCGCCCACGCCGTCGCGGACACGAAGACACCCGCGGCCGCGGCCGCGCCGCCGACGGACAGTGCCGATTTGATGAAATCGCGTCGCGCCACGTTGCGCGGATCGGTACTTCCGGCCATATCGATGATCCCCCTGCAGGAATGGTTATTCGAATTCTCGCGCGGCCGCGGAGGCGACTCGCCCGGCCGCGGCGGCGATGATTGGACGCGCCAGCGCCCGAAGTCAAGAGCCGGAAGCGGCGGCTCGCGCGGTGGTTCGATTTACAGGGCTGGGTGGACGTGCGACATTAACCCAAAGACGGCGCGGGCTGGACCTTGAGGCCGCGGGCGGGATGGATGGGGGCGGGGGAAAGCATGCGAAACACGGCTGCCGCCGCGCCTGTGGGCGTGGCAGGAATCTTCGTGCTGCTGGCGCTGCCGGCGCTGGCGCAACAGGCCATGCCGGCCCCGACCGGATTGGCGCCGGCGGCTGCGACCGCACCCCAGGTGCAGTTCGCCTGGAGTCCGAAGCTAGATACCTTGCCGGCGTACGGCTCGAACAAGCCCGTCACGCGACTGGCGGAGGTATTGGCTGCCCACCGGGGCCAGGCCCACTGGCGGGAAAATGTCGTCGAGACCCAACGCTGGGATGCCCACTGGATCCAGATGGCGCCGGGGGAGAAGACCCGTGCGCAGTTCTACGGGGATGACCGCACCGTGTGGGTCGTCTGGGGCGGCCGGATCCGGTTCTCGATCGCCGGTCAGCAGCCGTTCGTCGCTTCCAGGGGTTTCATCGTCCAGGCGCCGGCGCGCGTCGCCTATAGCCTCGAGACGGTCGGGGACGAGCCCTCCCTGCGTTTCGAGGTCACGCATGCGGGTCGCGATCCGCTGTTCCCGGCCGACGACGGTGCTCCGCCACCGCCCGACACACCGGGCGTCCACTACATCAAGATCAGCTCGCCGACGCCGCCGGCGGTCTACTCCGGCGTGAACCGGCCCTATGTCGATTTCCTCAAGGACGTGGTCGCCGCCGATCCGACGCACGGTCCGAAGGACGGCTCGACCGTGCGCGATGACGACATCTACGTCAACATCATCCGCGGCCAGGGAGTACCGTTGCCGCCCGAGACCAACCGCGGCCACTACCATCTGGCCGTGGACGAATTCTGGTTCATCCTCGAAGGCCGGATGGACTACCTGTTCGAGGGCGTCGGGCTGGTCACCGCGGATGCGGGCGATGTGGCGTTCACGCCGCCGTACCGCTGGCATCGCGCCAGCTGGCACGAAGGGCAGATGGACACCCGGCTGTCCTTCAACAACCGGCCCGGCCTGTTCCACAACTTCGGCGAGCACGCGAACGCGCGGCAGTAGGGCGTCCGCCCGGGGGCATCGACATGCGTATTTCCGGTTGCTTCTCGTCCCTGCTGCTCGCCCTGTGTGCGCTGCCGGCCGCAGCGCAGCAGGACCATGTATGGATGGCCTGGGCGCCGAAGCCCACGGTCCTGCCCGGCTATGGCAGCAACAAGCCCGTGACACGCCTGCCGGAGGTGCTGGCCGCGCATGCGGGGCAGGCCCGCTGGAGCCAGGACGTGGTCGTGACGCGGCGCTTCACCGCGCGGTGGATCCAGATGGCGCCCGGCGAGCAGACGCGCGAGCAGTTCTGGGGTGATGACCGGACCGTATGGGTGGTATGGGGCGGCCAGATCCGGTTTCACATCCAGGGCCAGCAGCCGTTCGTGGCGGCGAAGGGTTTCCTGGTGCAGGTGCCCTATCGGGTGCCCTACAGTCTCGAGACCGTCGGCACCGAGCCCTCGCTGCGCTTCGAAGTCACGCACACGGGACGCCTGCCGTCCTACCCTGCGAATCACGACGAGCCGCAGCCGCCGGGGCTGCCCGGTGTGCATTACATCAAGGTCAGCCGCGACCTGTCGATGGACCACTACGACGACCGGAACCGGATGGTGGTCGACTTCTTCAGGGACGTGGTCGCGAAGTATCCGGACGGCGCTCCGCCGCAGCCGCTGTTCACCGACTTCGACGATGGCCTGGTCGACATCATCCGCGGCCAGGGCGTGCCGACTCCGCCGGCGAGCAACCGCGGCCACTTCCACATCGGCAACGACGAATTCTGGTTCATCCTCGAGGGCAAGTGCGATTACCTGATCGAGGGCGTCGGGCTGCTGACGGCGAACCAGGGCGATGTCGTGTTCGTGCCGCCGAGCCGCTGGCATCGCGCCAGCTGGCACGAGGGGCAGATGGACACCCGGCTGTCGTTCAATACGCGGCCGAGCATGCTGCACAACTACGGCGCCGACGCCAACGGACGCCAATAAGGCCGGCGCGGCCGTACCCGCGTTGTCCGGGCATCCTGCGCGTGCGCCGCGGCCCCATCGTGCGCTGCTGCTGCTGTTCGCCGTGGCCTGCACGGGCGTGCTGGCGGTGCAGGTCGTGCGCCATCGCCCACGCTGGATCGACACGCCACAGCTCGGCACGGTGCGGGCGTTTCCGGCCTGGTTCGGCCAGCGTGGATTCGTCTATGTGTTCTCCGGCGCGTCGGGATGGGATGCCGGGGATGAACGGGTGGCGCGCAACCTCGCGCTGCGCGGCAACTATGTCGCGGGCCTCGACGCGCCGCAGTTCCTCGCTCGCCTGAATCGGCTGCACCCCGGCTGCCTGTACCTGCCCGGCATGCTCGAGGACTACAGCCACGCCGAGCAGCGCGCGGCGCGGACGGCGCATTTTTCCGAAAGCCTGCTGCTCGGACATTCCGTGGGAGGCACGCTGGTCTACATCGCACAGCTGCAGGCGCCGGCCCTGGCCCTGCGCGCGGCGATCGGTGTGGATCCGGAGCCCCGGCTGGGGCTGCAGGTGCCGTTATGCGATCACCCGGCGCGCGCGCGCTCGGCGGACGCGCTCACACTCGAGCCCGAGGCCCTGAATCGCAGCGTGCCGGCCCGGCTGCTCGCCGATCGTTGCGCAAGTCCGGAGCAGCGTGGCTTCGTAGCGGCGGTGCGGCGCGCGGATCCCGCCGGCGCGCCGGGCGCGGCTGCCGATCCGCTGCCAACGGCCCCGTGCCAGGACTATGCCGGCGCACTGGCGGGCATCGACGCCGAACGGGAGCGCAGCGGCATCGACGGGCTGCCGATCGTCGAGGTTCCGGCGGCGGCCACGGCCACGAGCCCGGTGTTCGCGATCATCTACTCCGGCGACGGCGGATGGCGCGACCTGGACCGCACGCTGGCCGACGTGCTCGCATCGCGGGGTATCAGCGTGGTCGGCATCGACGTGCTGCGCTACTACTGGCGGGCGAAATCCCCGCGTACCGCCGCCGCCGATCTGACCCGCGTCATCGGTTACTACCGGCGCTCCTGGCAGCGCCCGCGCGTGATCCTGATCGGCTTCTCGTTCGGTGCCGACGTACTGCCATTCGTGATCGAGCGGCTGCCGGCCGACGTGCGTGCCGAGCTCAGCCTGGTGTCGCTGCTGTCGCCGGAGCGCACCACGGCGTTCGAGGTGGAGCCGCGTGGCTGGTTCGGACGGCCGAGCCGCGCTGGCGTGCCGGTGGAGCCAGCGCTGCGACGCCTGGGCGGCCTGCGCGTGCAGTGCATCTACGGCGCCGACGAGTCGGACACCAGCCTGTGCACGACCAGCGCGGCGCGGGCGCACGAGGTCGTGCGCAAACCCGGCGGCCATCACTTCGACCAGGACTATGGCCAACTGGCGACGGACATCCTGGCCGCCGCGCACTGAGCGCGTGACCCTTGCAGGGGCGGTCGGTGACTGGCAACCTCGCGCAGGAATTCGAACCAGAACGATCCCGCGGTGCCACCGATGCAAGGTTCATTGCTGCGCTTCTATGTGCACGAATACCAGCGCGTGAACCAGCGACTGCTCTGGGAGTGGCTGCTGCGCCAGGCCGACCGCCTGTCCATCCAGGGTGGTGTCGCGGTGCGCACGATGGCGGGGTGTGGCCGGCGGCAGGCATTGCGCGAGCAGCATTTCATCGAACCGACCGGCAGCTTCACCATCCAGGTGGATTTCATCGTGAACGACGAGGACGCGGACCGGCTGCTCGAGGTGGTCCGGCAGGAGAAGATCCGCGTATTCTTCGCGCGTGTTCCGGCACAGTTCGGCATCCTGAATGCCGATGCGCCCGCATGAAACCTCTGCCGACGGGGATCCGAACGATGCCGAGATTCGCTGGATATCTGGTCCTGCCGCTGGCGGCAGCCGCAGCCGTAGTGGCAGCGGTCGCGGCAGCGGCGGCAGTGTCCGCACCGGCAGCTGTACCTGCACCTGCACCTGCATCGGCACCTGGATCGGCAACGGTGGTCGCCGGTGCGGCTGGACCTGCGCCGGCGGTCACGCCACCGGCGCTGGCAACGCCGCCAGCGCTCGCATACCCGCTGCAGCACGGGTACCACGCGATCAGGAGTTTCAAGGCCGCCTCGGGCCTGACCGGCTGGGTGATCCAGGCGCAGGACGGCGCCTACAGCGTCTTCTATTCGACCGCAGACGGGCTGTCCCTGATTGCCGGCGACCTGCTCACCAGCAACGGGGACAACCTGACCGACCGCTATATCGAGCAGTACGCGCCGGCGCCGGATCTGGCCGCGTTCTGGCCGCGATTCGAGCACGCGAGCAGCATCGTGACCGGGACGCGCAGCAACCCGAAATCCGTGATCTACGCGATCATGGATCCGAACTGCATCTTCTGCCACCTGCTGTGGATCGCGCTCAAGCCGTACGAGGCGGCCGGCCTGCAGGTGCGCTGGGTGCCGGTCGGGTTCCTGCGTCATGATTCCGCGCCCAAGGCCGCCGCGCTGCTGCGCGGCGGCGCGAACGCACTGACGCAGCTGCAGGAGCACTTCGATGAGAAGAAGGAAAGCGGTGGCATCGCGGGCATCGAGGTGACCCCGGAACTCCAGCGCGAGCTGGACGCGAACCTCGCGCTGATGCGCGACGCCCGGGTGCAGGGCACACCGGGAATCTTCTACCGCACCGCGACAGGCCAGGTGCGACGGCAGTCCGGCATGCCGAGCCTCGCGGAGCTGGTCGACATCACCGGGTTGCCCGCGCAGCCCGAGACCAGTCCGGAGCTCGCCGAGTTCGGCGCGCTGGCCGCCGCGGCGCCCAGGTAGTCGCGGCAGCGCGATGCAGACCCGCTCCATCGGTGGCGTCCAGGTCGCGGCGATCGGCCTCGGCTGCATGAACCTGAGCCATGCGTACGGCACGCCGCCAGCGCGAGAGCCGGCGCTGGCGCTGCTGCGGCGGGCACTCGAACTCGGCATCACGCATTTCGATACCGCGGCGCTGTACGGCTTCGGCAGCAACGAGGAGCTGGTCGGACCGGCACTCAAGGCCGCCCGAGCGCGCATCTTCCTGGCGAGCAAGTGCGGGGCGACCGGCGTGGAAGGGCGCCGGGTCATCGACGGGCGACCCGAGACCCTGCGGCGCACCTGCCTGGCGGCACTGGCGCGGCTGCAGACCGACGTCATCGATCTGTACTACCTGCATCGCTGGGACCGGCAGGTGCCGATCGAGGACAGCGTCGGAGCACTCGCGGACCTGGTGCGGGCGGGCCACATTCGCGCGATCGGGCTGTCGGAGGTCTCGGCCGGCACGCTGCGACGGGCGCATGCGGTGCATCCGATCACCGCCGTGCAGAGCGAATACTCGATCTGGACGCGCAACCCGGAGGTGGCGGTACTCGCCGAATGCCGCCGGCTCGGCATCGCATTCGTCGCGTTCTCACCGCTCGCACGTGGCTTCTTCGGTGGCGCCGATTTCGATCCCCGGGCACTCGTCCCGGGGGACATCCGACGCGACATGCCGCGCTTCCAGCCGCCGCATCTCACAGTCAATGCGGCGTTGGCTGCCGGAATCGGCCAGCTCGCCCGCGAGGCGGGCTGCACCTCGGCCCAGCTGTGCCTGGCGTGGCTGCTGGCGCGCGGGCCCGACATCCTGCCGATCCCGGGAACGACGTCGATCGCGCATCTCGAGCAGAACGTCGCCGCCGCACAGGTCCGGCTCGAACCCCGTCTCATCGAGCGTATCGATGCGCTGGTGAATCCCCGTACCGTCAGCGGAGGGCGCTACAGCGAGAACGCGCAGCGGGATATAGATACAGAGGAAATATAGTTCATTTACAATATATTAACTATAAAATCTCAAGTAATACTTCATAAAAATCCAGACTGCTGCACCGCGGAGTACTGGTTGGACGCCCGCGCCGGCCGCCCGCTAGCCTTTGGGCATGATCCGCCGACGCAATCCGGGCAATCCGCTGGAGTCGACCGATGAGCTGCGCTGGTACACGGTGCGCTCGATGCATGGCGCGCTGCTCGAAGCGCGTGCGCTGCCGCGCGGCAGCGACCTCAAGCGCGCATTCGTCGGCGCGATGCTGGAGTGGCTCGACGCCGGCTGGCAGCTCGGAGAATTCTCATCGGTCTCGGGGACGTTCTTCTGCACGCGCGGGACCGAACGGCGCATCGTCGGCATCTCCCCGGGTGATCCGCAACTCGAGCATCGCTATGGCGCGGCGCACCTGCTGGGCTGCCCGTCGTGCGAGGAATGAGCAGGGCGTCCTGATGCGGCGGCCGTTCTGTGCGCTTCCGCACGGCTGCGGCGCGGCCCGCTTCCTAGTATCGGGGTACCCGTCCCAGCCTCAAGGACATCCCCCCGCGATGGCGACGATCCAGGATCGGTACCCCATTTCACCGGCGGCCGCGGAGCCGGAGACCGACGCACTGCTGCAGCAGGTGCACGTGCTGCCGGAGGCCGAGGCACTGCTGCTCTACGCGCGACTCTCGCCGCGGCTGCAGTGGCTGGCGCGCCAGCGCACCAGCGGACCGCGCCGCTCCGCGCTGATCGTGCACCACGCGCTCACGCGCTCGAACGCGCGCTGACGGCCCCGCTCAGGCCTGTTCGGGCAGGGAGCGCAGGCGGCCGGTAGTGACCTTGCTCTGGGAGCGCCCGAAGACGACGCAGTTCTTGCCGTTCGCCTTGGCTTCGTACAGTGCGGCGTCGGCGCGCGCATAGATCGAGCGCCAGCCCACGTCCTCCGCCTGGCTCTCGGCGACACCGAAGCTGCTGGTGAAGCGCACGATGCCCTTGGCGCAGTGCACCCCCTCCTTGCTGATCTGCTCGCCGATGCGCCTCGCGAGCTGGCACAGCGAAGTCTCGTTCACCGTGCCGAAGCACAGTACGGCGAATTCCTCGCCGCCCAGTCGCGCGACGATGTCCTCACGCTCGCGGACCTGTTCCTTCAGGACCCGGCCCATCGCGCGCAGCACCTCGTCGCCGACGTCGTGGCCGTATTCGTCGTTGACCTGCTTGAAGTCGTCCAGGTCGAGCAGGATCAGGCCGTACGGAGTGCCGGCCTGCTGGAAGCGCCGGGCGGCCGCCTCGCTGTGCTCGCTGAACACCCGCCGATTGGACAGTCCGGTCAGGTAGTCGATCACGCTCTCCTGCACCAGCCGCGCATGGGCCGCCTCGAGCGCCTTGACCGCGGCGCGCAGCGCGCTCACGTCGGTCGAGAGCACGTAGAAGCCCTGTACTTCGCCGCTCTCGCCGACATCGGGAATGTAGCGCACGTCGAGCGTGGACACCGAGCCGTCGGGCATCGGGATGGAACGCTCGAAGCGCTGTGGCTGGCCCGTGAGCGCCAGCTGCGCGCGGGGTTCGATTTCCCGGAACTGTGCCTCGCCCACGATCGCGGCCATGGTCTTGCCGACGACGTGCTCGGGCGCAATGCCGAACCAGTCGCGATGGGCGTCATTCGCGAACTCGCAATGCAGCGTGCGCGAGAAATACGCGATCAGCGCCGGCACCGCGTTCGCGATCGCGGTCAGCCGCTGCTGGGACAGCCGCAGCGCGTGTTCGGATTCGATGGTCTGCTTGAACTGCACGCGCAGGGTCTCGTTGCGCTCGAGCAGCTGCCGGGTCTGCAGCGCGACCTCGGCAGCCAGCGAGTCGCGCATGCGCCGCAGTTCCGCCTCGGTCTGCTTCTTCTCCGAGATGTCCTCGATGACGCCGATCAGGAACTGCGGCACGCCGGTCGGCGAGCGCCGCACGCTGACCGACAGGTCGGTCCACAGATAGTCGCCGCTGCGGCGCCGGAAGCGCTTGTCCAGCCGGTAAGCGTCGATCGTGCCGGCGGCGGCCTGCCGGAACAGCGTCATGTTCTTCGGCACGTCGTCCGGATGCGTGATGTCGATGAAGGACAGGGATCGCAGCTCGTCGAGGCTGTAGCCGAGCATCTGGCACACCCGGTGATTGGCGCGCATGAACTGACCGTTCAGGGCCGTGTGTGCGATGCCGACGCCGGCCAGCTCGAAGGTATCGGCGAACAGCCGTTCCCGCTCCAGTGCGCCCTGGCGCAGGCTCTCGGCGTGGACGGCACGCTCGCGCGCGTGGATGACTTCCTCGAAGAGGCGCGCGAACTCCCGCACCTGACGGATCGTGTCCTCGCCGAAGCGGCGTGCCCGCAGGTCCATCGCACACAGCGTGGCGATCGGCTGGCCGGTGAGGGTGCAGACCGGCACGCCGAGGTAGGCACGCACCTGGGGCGGACCGCTGACCAGCGGGCTGCCGGCAAAGCGCGGATCGGTCCGTGCATCCTCCACCACCAGCGCCTCACGGTGCGCGATCACGTAGCCGCAGAACGAGGCTTCGCGCGCGAGCGTTCCGAGCTCGGTGCCGACGCGCGCCAGCGGCACCAGGCGCGACTCATCGACCAGGCAGATCGCCGCGATCGGAAACCCGAGGATCTCGGCCATCAGCCGTACGATGCGATGGCCGGACTCGGCGGCCGCGTCGTCCGCGAGCCCGAGGCTGCGCAGCGCGGCGAGCCGCTCGGTCTCGCCGGTGACGCTGGAGGCCATGGAAGCGAGGGCGCTGCAATCGGCGGACTCGGACTGCTGACTCATGGGCGCAGTCTCGGTCCGGTCCGCCTGCATCCGGCGTGATTATGATCACAGGCCCGGCATGTGCTCGCGCGGCGCCACGGTGCGCTATGACACGGTACCCGTAAACCGGGTCCTGATCGGCTCAGAGGCCTCTCTGCGTCGTGACGCGTTGCAGCGCACGCAGGCGCCCGGTCGAGGTGCGGCTGTTCAGGTGCCCGAAGGCGATGCGGTCCTTGCCGCTGGCCTTGGCCTCGTACAGCGCGGCGTCGGCGCGCGCGTAGATATTGCGCCAGCCTGAATCTTCCGCGCTGCACAGTGCCACGCCGAAACTGCTGGTGAACCGGACCGTGCCACGCGGGCTCGGAACGCTCGCGCGGCTGATCTGCACCCGGATCCGCTCGGCCAGCGCGCACAGCGCCGCCTCATCCAGCTGCCCGAAGCACAGTACCGCGAACTCCTCGCCCCCGAGGCGTGCCGCGATGTCCCCGCGCCCGCGCAGCTGTTCACCGAGGATCCGGCCGAGCGTCCGCAGCACTTCGTCGCCGATGTCGTGGCCGTAGTCGTCATTGATGTGCTTGAAGTCATCGAGATCCATCAGGATCAGACCGTAAGCGGCTCCGGTCGCGGCGAATGCCTTCGCCGCCGCCTCGCTGTGCTCGCTGAAGACGCGGCGGTTCGACAGCCCGGTCAGATAGTCCAGCACGCTCTCCTGCAGCAGCCGGGCGTGTGCCGCCTCCAGTTCCACCAGTGCCTGGCGCAGCGCGGTCACATCCGTGACCAGCGCGTGGAAGCCGCGCACTTCCCCGGTCTCGCTGATGTCCGGCACGTAGCGCACGTCGGTGATCGAGACGCTGCCATCCGGGCGCACGTGGCGCCGCTCGAAGCGCTGCGCCTGGCCGGCGAGCGTCAGCGCCACGTGCGGTTCGTTCAGCGCGAACAGCTCGGGACCCATGAACTCCCGCATCGGCATGCCGTCGATGGGGTCCGCGGTACGGCCGAACCACTCGCGGTAGGCCTTGTTGGCGAATTCGCAGCGCAGCTCCCGGCTCCAGTAGCCGATCATGGCCGGCACGGCATTGGCGATCGAACTCAGGCGCTGCTGCGACTGGCGCAGCGCATGCTCGGATTCGATGGTCTCCAGGAACTGGATGCGCAGCGCGTCGTTGCGCTCCTGCAGCTGGCTGGTCTGCCGTTCGACCTCGGCCGCGAGCGAGTCGCGCATCCGGGTCAGCTCCGCTTCATTGCGCTTCTTCTCCGTGATGTCCTCGATCACGGTGATCATGTACAGGATGCTGCCGCTGGCCGAGCGCTTGAGGCTCACCGACACGTTGACCCACAGGTGGTCGCCGTTCTTGCGCCGGTAGCGCTTCTCGAAGTGGTACTTGTCGGCCTTGCCGGTCAGGATCTGACGGAACAGCGTCGCATTGTTCGACACGTCGTCCGGATGCGTGATGTCGAGGAAGCTCGCA
>CAWIQV010000067.1:0-17382 GCA_963838275.1 uncultured Gammaproteobacteria bacterium
AAACTGGTGGAGAGCATGGGCGAGTGCGCAGAGTGTCCCAGCGGAAGCGAGAAGTTCAGTTGCACCCGGCTGTCCGGGTTTCCCGTCAGCGCGTCGTTCTGGCGGGCCATCGAGATGCTGTAGCTCAGGTTCCAGCCTGCGATCCGGAAATGATTGGTGTATCCGCCCTGGAACTGGGTGGTATTGTGCGGCGAGTTCCAGTAGTCGCGTACCGAGGCGGTCAGGTACAGGTTACCCCAGTGACCCGGCAGGTTCTGGTTGACATTGATCAGCCACTGGCTGCGTGCCCGATCCACGCTGCCGGGCTGCGAGCCGGCCCGCGCCGACTCCCATGCGGTCTGCGCGTCGCTGAAGGAATAGTAGCCGCTCGACGAGTAGCGGTACGCGGCCAGCGTGACGTTGGTATTGGTGTCGCGCACGAGTTTGCTGTAGCTGAAGCGCCAGCTCTGGCCACTGGAGGTAGCGGTGCCGCCGATGGACGCCCTGGCCTCGGTCACGTCGGCCGCGACGGCACCGATCACCGTGTTGACGGCGATCCCCAGCAGCCCCGCTCCGTAGTGCTGTCCGCCCACGGCGCCGGTATAGCCGGTCAGGAAACTGTTGAGCCCATGCTGCAGCGTCGCCTGCGCGAAGCGCTCGGTGCCGGCGAGCGATGGCTGCTGCACCTCACCGGCCACGGCACTGTAGCGCCAGACCCCGGGTCGCAGCAGCTGTACCAGTGACGCGTACGGAACGGTGAAGCTGTCCTGGCTGCCGTCCGCCTCATAGACCGTGACGCGCAGGTCGCCGCCATAACCGGTTGCGTACAGATCGTCGATCTCGAACGCGCCTGGCGACACGGTGGTCTCCAGGATGATGTTGCCGTTCTGCGTGATGACGACACGTGCATTGGTACGCGCGATTCCATGCACGACCGGCGCGTACTCGAGCTGCGAATCCGGCAGCATCTGATCATCGCTCGCCAGCGACACGCCGCGGAATCCGAAGCTGTCGAACACCGCGCCATCCGTGAAGCTGTCGCCTATCGTCAGGTCGCCACGGATGGCGGGGATGTCGTGGGCTACGTAGGTGGCGATATTCTGATACGTGGACGACTGGCCCGAAGTGACCTCGATCGAAGATCGCTGGCGCAGGTGCCAGCTGCCGAAGTTGAAACCCGCTGCCAGGTCCAGGTGGCCCACGGAAGTGGAGATCCCGGAGCTGTTCGCGTGGTACGCGTTCAGGTTGTAGCCCAGCGTGGCCGAAGGGACGCCGCTGTCCCAGAACTCCGGACCCACGTAGCCTCGCGGTTTGCGCAGCATTGCAGCCTGCGGAACGCTGATGTCGAGCCGAAGCTGCGACAGGTCGAATGTCACCGAGGCGTCGGCAACGACCGCCGGCAGATCCACGCAGCCGCCGGACTTGGCGTCCCGCAGCTGAGCGTGGCCGGGTGCCGACAGCCTGTCGAAGTCCAACCCTATGCGCTCGATCAACGCGCGGTCGATGCACGGCAAGGCGATGTCACTGTCGGGCTGGGCCACGAAGCGCACCGAAGCGCGTCCCATCCATTTGGCATTGATCAGCAGGTCCACCGTGTAGTCGCCCGGAAGCACCGGGTTGCCCCGGGAGAAGCGCGACACGTCGACCTGGGACCCCCCCTGGAGAAACGCGGGATTGAACTGGACCTGCGGCGCATCCGCCGCCCACGACGCTATCGGGACCAGCGTGGCGAGCGCATACGGAATCGCCGAGCGCGACCGCCTCAGGTACTCGTGGAGAGTCGGTCGGGCAGGCGCCTCGGAGATTGCCACGGGTAGGCCATCCGGATCAGCGCACCGAGGATGCAGCAGCGCTGGCTTCCACGTTGCCGCCGTAGTCATTCACGAACCAGTACTGGAGCGCCACCGCGCCGGCGGGTTCGGAGAGCGGCTCTGCCAGTTCGAAACGTCGGCTGGCCAGCGGATCGACCATGTCGGCCTTGAGGCTGACCGAACGCCCCCCGACCGTGGCGCCGATCTGGGTCAGGGAGACGTGAAACTGCGTCGGGTTACTCACCTCGATTGCTGTCAGCTTGCCGTTCTCGGACTGTAGCTTCCACGTCAGCTGCGCTGGTGCGTCGGCGGCGGACCCGGCCAGGCGTGCAGGCCGGTAGAAGACCTTCATCCGATGCTTGAACGCCAGCTCGAGCTGATTCGGCAGGTCCGGGTTGACGGCGGTCCGCGGCGGGATGTCGAGTACGTTGAGCCAGAACAGCGACTCGCGGTCCTCGGGCAGCGGATCATGGGTATAGACCAGGCGCAGGCTCTGGACCTTGGTGGGATCGAGGCGGAACAGCGGTGGTGTCAGTACGAACGGGACCTTGGATTCACCCGGCTTTGAATGCGGGTCTCCCGCGTCGAGCCACGCCTGCACCAGCGAGGGTGCATCGCCGGCGTTATGGATGCGGATCGTCACCTCGCGCTTGCTCGCCAGGTACACGACCCGGGTGCCATCGACGACGATGCCGGCCGAGGCTCGAGGCACGACGGCGCACAGCGACGCCGCGATGAACGCCGCGACAACGAGCAGATTGGCGCGGAGTCCGAACATTGCCAGGCGCTTCCCCATCCTCGTGCTTGCAGGTCAGGCGACCGTGCGTGGCCGCATTTTCGGCGGCCACGCACGGTCGATCAGTCGCAGTCTCCGGTGCTCGAGCCTGTCGATGCTATCGACTCTTACTGGTAGATCAGCGAATAGGTGATCGACGTGCTGACCGCGCCAGCCGTGGCGGCGGCGGCGGCTCCGGCCGTCGAGTAACCCGCATAGAACCACTGCGTGCCTTCGGCTCCGATGGTCTGGGCCAGCGGCTGATGGACGTTCGTGCCCGGCTTGATCTGGGTGCCCACGATGGTCGATCCCGAAGCATTGTAGAGATTCACCTCGACGTTGCTGCCCGCAACCGTGTTGATCAGGCCGCCCGTCGCCTGATCGACGTTCGGGCCCGCCTCGAAGTAAATCTGGACCGTCGTGGGCGCGGCGGCTGGTGCACCGATATCCGCTGCGGCGACGCAGGCGGTCACGGCGATGTTGAAGAAGGTGCCCGCGGCGGCGGTCTTCGTGGCCGCGTTCGTGAGTGCCGAGGTATCCACGGTGGGCAATGCCACCGTCGCGTTCGCGGCGCCGCTGCCATTGACGTTGAGCGTACAGGTGCTCGCGGTCACCGCACCGGTGAAGGTGATCGTTCCGTCAGACGCCTGACCCGACAGCGGCAGCGTCATTGCCGCCGTGATGCCGGCGGCCATCACTGCTCGCTTGATCCGAATGTTCATGCCATCCTCCAAAAATTTGGCTTGCGACGTCCTGTATCGGCCGGATCACAGGCCACTTGAGAACGCAATACCGCGGCCTGCTGATGTGTGATTCAAGTCTCAACGCGCATTTGCCGGCCAGTTGAGCGATACCGTCTGGATCGGCCCGAGCGGCAGTCACCGTCGATCGACTTGAAGTACGGCTACAGTATTGCCGAGCGATTCCACATAAAACGTGTGGTACTGCACAAAGTGGGCAAGACAGTTTTGTGCACTACTATCAATGGCATCAATGCCGATGGCACCACGGCGCGATCGGTCCGCGGCGGCCGCGCCCGCTGCCCGGCGCCGGAACGCGAACGCTTATGTGCGATGTCGCACGTACGGTTATGCAGCGATGGTGTATTGAAGTGGCCATCATGAGCCGCTCCACCCACTCCGCCGTCCACGCTCCCGTCCGCCTCACGGACACGCCGGAGCCGGACGACACACCGCTCGACCGCCAGTGGGAACTCGCGACGCTCGAGGTCATGAACGCACAGCGCGCCTACGCGGAGCTCGAAGGCCGCATCGGCGCGAACGACAGCGTCGTGGCTGCGGCCTGGTTGCGGCTGTGGCGGGCCGAGGAACGGCAACGACAGCTGGCCTCACGGGTCGACGAGTCCCCGGAGCCGTAGCGCGCCGCTGCCCGCCGTCCAGGTGCGGCATTCCTCATGGGGCAGCCACGGTCGGGCTATCATCGACATCGACATCGACATCTGCGGCGCGGTCGCAGCATGGCGGCGCAGTAGCGCCATAGCAGCATGCGAGGGGTGGTTTCATGAAATCGTCGATCTGTTCGCTGACCCGACGGGCGCTGTGGCTTGCGATGCTCGGTGGCGGCATCGGCGCGTCGCTCGCCGCCATTCCCACGACCCAGCAGGCGATCGTCCAGACCGGACACGGCGGCCCGGAAGTGCTTGGGCTGCAGACCGTGCCGGTGCTCGAGCCTGGCGCGGGCCAGGTGCTGATCCGGGTGTATGCCGCGGCGGTGAATCCGACGGATTGGAAGACGCGGTCGGCGGCCCCGGGGTACGCGGTCATTTCGGGCACGATCATTCCGGGCGGAGACGTCGCCGGCGTGATCGAGCGCGTCGGGACCGGCGTCGACACCCTGAAGGTCGGCGATGCGGTATTCGCGGTGATCGGCCGCAGCCCGGGACTCCTGAACGGTGGCTACTCGCAGTTTGCCGTGGCGGCCATTGCGAACGTGGTGCGCAAGCCTCCGGATGCAACCTATGCCGAGGCGGCCGGTCTCGGCATCGCGACGATCACTGGCGTGCGGGCGGTAGACGAGACCGGGGTCGCGCGCGGCCAGCGCGTGCTGATCACCGGGGTCGCCGGTGGAGTCGGCAGCGCCGCGGCGCAGGCGGCCAAGGCCCGTGGCGCGTACGTGATCGGCACCGCGACCGCGCAGCATGATCCCTACCTGAAGTCCATCGGTGTGGATGAGGTAATCGACTATACCCAGGCCCGATTCGAGGATCAGGTGAAGAACGTGGACGTGGTCATCGACACGGTTGGCGGGGACACTGCCGAGCGCGCACTGACCACCATCAGGAAGGACGGTCTGTATGTCAGCGTTGCGGCGCGCGACCTCGAGGCGAAATGCGCCGCGGCAGGAGTCCACTGCCTGGGTCGCGGCACCGCCTTTGACACCCCGCGAGCCGTGTTCGAGGAGGTCGGGTTGCTCGCGACGACGGGCAAGCTCCGGGTGAAAGTGGAGCGGACCTTCCCGCTGGCGCAGGCCGCCGAGGCGCAGCAGCTCGGCGAGCAGGGGCACACGGAGGGCAAGATCGTCCTGATCGTGAATGCGTCGCGGGCCACCCGGAAGTAGCCGCCGGCAGCGGGCGGGACTGCAGCAGGCGAGGACAGTGAAGACGCCAGTGCCTCGGCCCCGGTGCGATACCAGACTCCATGCGGCCGGCGTGCTCTGCGTGCTGGCCATGGCGTGCGCCTTCGAGCCCGGGGTGCTGCGGGCGCAGGCGAAGTGCGAGAGCCTGCGGCAGCCGGACGCATCGACCGCGGCGGTCACGGACGCGAAGACCGTCGGGACTGCGGACTTTCGGCCGCCGGGAGCGGCGGCGGCGCTGACCGGACTGCCGCGCTTCTGCCGCATCGTCGTCGCACTGCGCCCGAGCGCGGACTCCAGCATCGGCGCCGAGATCTGGCTCCCCGTACGGGGCTGGAATGGCAAGCTGCTGGCGGTGGGAAGCGGCGGATGGGGCGGATCCATCAACTATGAAGGCATGGCCGAGGCGCTGCGCCGTGGCTACGCCACGAGTGCCAGCGATGATGGCCACACCAGCCCGGGTGCGCGCTTCATCATGGGGCACCCGGAAAAGTTCATCGACTACGCCTACCGGGCCCAGCACGAATCGACTCTCGAGGCCCGGAAGCTCGTCCAGGCGTTCTACGGTCGGCCGCCGAGGCATTCCTATTGGAACGGATGCTCGGCGGGCGGGCGCGAAGGACTGCTTCAGGCCTATCGGTACCCCGAGGAATTCGACGGCATCATCGCCGGCGACCCGGCGAACGTCCGCCGCAATGCGTGGGCGCTGTGGCTCGCGGTCCAGACCTTCAGGGATCCTGGCGCCGCGATCCCGCCGACGAAGTACCCGATGATCCACCGCGCGGTACTCGACGCCTGCGATGCGATCGATGGACTCCGGGACGGACTCATCGACTATCCGCCGGGCTGCCAGGTGAACTTCAGGGTCCTGCAATGCACCGGTGCCGATGGTCCGGACTGCCTGACCGCGCGCCAGGTAGAGACCGCGCAGGCCATCATCAGCCCGGCGACGACGCGTTCGGGGCAGGTGCTGTTCCCGCGGCTGGAGCCCGGCACGGAGCTGCGCTGGGACCGCCTGGCCGGCGGCCCGCGCCCCGCAGACCTGTTCCTGGACCAGTTTCGCTACGTCGTGTACCAGGATCCCGACTGGGACTGGCGCAGCTTCGATCTGGAGCGCGATTCGGCCAGGGCGAATGCCGTCGACGCGGACGTCGACGAGCTCGACGCGCACCTCGGGCCCTTTGCAACGCACGGCGGCAAGCTGCTCCTCTATCAGGGCTGGGCCGACCAGCAGGTGGCCCCGCGATCCACCATCGATTTCTACGATTCGGTGCTCGCCCTGAGCGCCGCCGCGGCGCCCGCGCCGGAATGGATACGCCTGTTCATGGTGCCGGGCATGGGGCATTGCCGTGGCGGGGAAGGTCCCGACACGTTCGACAAGATCGGCCTCCTCGAGCGGTGGGTCGAGCACGGAGCAGCCCCGGTCCGGATCGTCGCCGAGCACCGCACCGCGGGCACTGTCGATCGGACGCGCCCGCTGTGCCCCTACCCGCAGGTCGCGCGCTACACCGGCAGCGGCAGTATCGACGAGGAATCGAACTTCAGCTGTCAACCTGCGCCATGACGCGCCGTGGCATCCCGGGCCTGCGGGTGCGCTGGACCCGATGCGCCCGAACGCTTGAACGCAGACCCCAGAACTGACAGGCTGCCGGCACCATGGAGTGCCATGGCTACCAGGGTTCTCGATCTGATTGCATAGGGAGGCACCATCATGCCAATCCGGGTCAAGGTGTCGTTGGCCATCGCCGTGGCGCTCGCGGTGCTCGCGGATCCTGCGCTGGCCGATGATAAATTCGCAGGGTACCTGTGCTGCAACATGCGCACCGACGGTTCCTGGATCAGTGACATCAACTACGACGAGAGCGGCAAGACCGTCATCCCGGTCGGCACGCCCATCCAGGTCGTGGGCTATGGCCGCCAGCGGGTTCGTATCGAGATAGCCGGCAAGAAGCAGGCCATCGGCAACGACTACAGCCGTGACCTGAAGCTCGACGCGTTCGCGCGGCGCTACGTCGTCCCGGAAAATCCTGCCGACAAGCTGGCGCACTATCCGAAGCCGATCCAGGATGCCATCGCCACCATGCACCTGACGAAGGGAATGACCCGCGAACAGGTGCTGATGGCCGTAGGGTACCCGGTGAGCAGCGAGAATCCGGACCTCGATGCGAAGATCTGGCGCTATTGGCTGTCGAGTTTCGCCGAGTTCCGCGTGACCTTCGACGACCGCGGACTGGTCAGCGACATCGACGGCGATCCGGACACGCGCGCCAGGGTGATACTGCCGTAGATGGTCGGGAATACCGCCGATCGATGACCGCCGGGGACCCGTGATGCCCGCAGGCAGCGCGTCGTCCAGGGCAGGGCGTCGCCTCAGGAAAGTGTAATGGGATTCCGGCTCAAGGCGCTGGCACTGCATCTGCTCGCGAGCGCCAGCGTACTGACCTTCGTGCTCGGTATGCTCTACGCGGGCTGGTATCGCTGGCCTGGCTGGTACCTGAGCGATGCCATCGGCGTCGTGCTGGTGCTGGCCGGAGTCGACGTTGCGGTCGGTCCGCTGCTCACCTCGGTGGTTGCTCGCCCGGACAAGCCGCTACGGGAACTGCGGCGGGATATCGCGATCATCGTCGCGGTGCAGATCTGCGCACTCCTCTATGGCACGGCATCGCTCTGGCGGGGGCGGCCGCTGTACTACGCGTTCTCCGAGAACGTGCTGCAGCTGGTGCAGGCCTATGACATCCACGACGCCGAGCTGGCGCTGGCGCGCAGCCACAACGCGCCGATCGTACCGCATTGGTACAGCCTGCCGCGGTGGATATGGGCACCGCTGCCGGAGGACCCGCAGGAGCGCGCACGGATCTTCCAGGCGGCAATCTCCGGTGGCGATGACGTGATCGCCAGACCGAGCTACTACCGGCCCTGGGAACAGGGCCTGCCGGCACTGCGCCAGCAGTTGAAACCAGTCGATGATGTCCTGTACTTCTCCCGTCCGCAGAAGAATGCATTCAAGCGCTCGATGCAGGCGGCAGGCCTGCCCACCGATCAGCCGAACGCCATCGCGTTCACCGGACGCGGGACACCGCTGCTCGCGGTATTCGATCCCGATCACCAGAGGCTGCGCGCGATCTGCAGGCTTACCGCCACCTTCGGCCGCGGAGCGTGGTGCCGGCGCAGCGGCGACTGAAGGTTCCCGAGCGCCGGGCGCCGGGCACCGGGCGCCGGGCGCAGAGCCCGAGGGCAGGGGCTTATTCCGCGGTCTCGGGCTCGATGATGCTGACCACCCGGGAAATCCTGTTGGCCGGGAAGCCGCCGAGCTCCGCATGCCGTCGCACCAGCGACTCATCCGCGGCACGGTAGACACAGTAGATCTTGTCGCCGGTGACGTAGCTGTGGATCCACTGCACTCTGGGACCGATGCTATCGAGCACGTCGCACGATTTCTTCGAGATCGCCTTGAGATCGGCAGGGCTCATTTTCCCCGCACCAGGGATCTCTCTTTCAATGACAAATTTCGGCATGGTTTTCTCCTTGACGTACAGCCTTTCGCACGCGACCACTGGGGTCACGGCATGCGGCTGAATATTTCCCAAAATCCGCCCGGTCACGGTCCGGGCGCGGCGTCGCGCCCGTGGCGCCCCCGTCGTACTTGCGGCGTTGCGGGAATGTACCGCACTCCATGGATTGCGACGCAATTCCGTCGACCCTGCGGTATCTACGCATCCGGCCGTGGGACTGGTGGCCGATAGCCGCCCAAGGCATGTCGGGAATGGGAGCCGCGATGGAACACGAAGATCAGCCCCTGCAGGTCGGCGAGACGGTCCAGTATGACAATCACGGTGCCGGTACCAGTGCCAGCGGCGTGGTCGTCGAGCGCCTGGGCAACGACTACCTGCGCGTATTCTGGAGCGACCTGTCGGTCACGATGACGCACCGCTGCTACAGCCTGAAGCGAGTGGCCCACACCCGGTGGCAGCGGCATTGAGGGGCTGACCGCAGGCTGCCAGGCGGCGGCAGCAGCACCCAAGTCGTTGATCCATTTGCCATAAGCCTTGGGTCGCCCGGCGAGGCCGGTGGGTCTCGGGCCGGCGTCCTGTGCTGTGTCATAGACAACTACTATCGGTACGATCATATCAATCGAATACCAATCAGCCCGATCCGGGCGCATGATGGCTCTCCCGTCGAACCGTCGCTTCCAGGAGATTGAGCCCATGTCCCTGATCAATACTGAAATCAAGCCGTTCAAGGCGACCGCCTATCACGACGGCAAGTTCGTTCCGGTCAGCAACGAGACCATCAAGGGAAAATGGTCCGTGTTCGTGTTCTATCCCGCCGATTTCACGTTCGTGTGCCCCACCGAGCTCGGCGACCTCGCGGATCACTACGCCGAGTTCAAGCGCCTCGGCGTCGAGATCTATGGCGTGTCCACCGACACGCACTTCACCCACAAGGCCTGGCACGACACTTCCGATACCATCGCGAAGGTCCAGTATCCGCTGGTGGCCGATCCGACCCTGGCCCTGTCGCGCAACTTCGAAGTGCTGATCGAGTCGGAGGGACTGGCCTATCGTGGCACCTTCGTGATCGATCCGGCAGGACTGATCAAGATCATCGAAGTGCACGACAACGGCATCGGTCGCGACGCGAAGGAACTGCTACGCAAGGTCCAGGCCGCCCAGTACGTCGCCTCGCATCCGGGCGAGGTCTGCCCGGCGAAGTGGACGCCCGGCGCCAAGACCCTGTCCCCGTCGCTCGATCTGGTAGGCAAGATCTGACGATCCAGCCATGCTCAGTGAAGAGATCAAGACGCAGCTGAAGGGCTACCTCGGGCGGGTGTCGCGGCCGGTGGTGTTGCGCGCCGCGGTCGACGGCAGCGCGGGCGATGACGCCAGCTCACGCGAGATGCTCGGATTGCTGCAGGACATCGCCTCGCTGTCCGAGCTGGTATCGGTGGAGATCGAGCACACGGACGCGCCGCTGAAGCCCTCGTTCACCGTGGGGTCCGCCGGCAGCGAGGCGCGGATCCGCTTCGCGGGGCTGCCGATGGGCCACGAGTTCAGCTCGCTGGTGCTCGCCTTGCTGCAGGCGGGCGGGCATGCACCGAAGGTGGATGCCGCGGTGCTCGACCAGATCCGTGCGCTCGACGGCGACTTCGAGTTCGAGACCTTCATCTCACTGAGCTGCCAGCTGTGCCCCGACGTGGTCCAGGCGCTGAACCTGATGGCGATCACGAACCCGAAGATCCGGCACACGATGATCGACGGCGCCCTGTTCCAGCAGCAGGTCGAGCAACGCCAGGTCATGGCGGTGCCGACCGTGTTCCTGAACGGACGGCCGTTCGGTCAGGGCCGGCTGGCGCTCGAGGAGATCCTGGCCCGACTGGACGCGGGTGCCGATGCGCGACGCGCGGCGCAGCTCAGCGAGCGGGCGCCGTTCGACGTGCTCGTCGTCGGGGGCGGCCCCGCCGGCGCCGCGGCCGCGATCTATGCGGCGCGCAAGGGCATCCGCACCGGCATCCTCGCCGAACGCTTCGGGGGCCAGCTGCTCGATACGGTCGGCGTCGAGAACTTCATCTCCGTCAAGGAGACCGATGGTGCACGGCTGGCCAACGGACTCGAGTCGCACGTGCAGCACTACGACGTCGACGTGATGAACCTGCAGCGCGCGGAGCGGCTGGTCCCCGGCACCCTGATTGAACTGCGCACGGCGAGCGGCGCCACGCTGCGGGCGCGCACGGTGATCATCGCGACCGGGGCGCGCTGGCGTGAGATCCAGGTCCCGGGAGAGCGCGAGTACCGCAACCGGGGCGTCGCCTACTGTCCACACTGCGACGGCCCGCTGTTCCGGAACAAGGCGGTGGCCGTGATCGGCGGCGGCAACTCCGGCGTCGAGGCCGCCATCGACCTGGCCGGCATCGCGAGCCATGTCACGCTGATCGAGTACGACCCGCAGCTGCGCGCCGATGCGGTGCTCACGCAGCGCCTGCGCAGCCTGCCGAACGTCACGGTGATCACGCACGCGCAGACCACCGAAGTGACGGGCGACGGTCAGCGGGTGACAGGACTGCGGTACCGGGACCGGGAGCAGGGAACCGTGCATGCGGTGCCGGTCGCGGGGGTATTCGTCCAGATCGGACTGATCCCGAATACCGATTGGCTCGCGGGCGTGGTGCGGCTCTCGCCCCGCGGTGAAATCGAAGTCGACGCGCGTGGCCAGACGTCCGTGCCGGGAGTGTTCGCGGCCGGTGACTGCACGACGGTGCCCTACAAGCAGATCGTGATCGCCGTCGGCGAGGGCGCCAAGGCCTCGCTGAGCGCATTCGATCACCTGATCCGCGCACCGCTGTCCGCCGCCGCATAATCACACCGGCTACCACCAGCTACCACCGGCTACCGTGGATCCCACGCATGCGTCGCGACCGTCACGTCAAGATCCTCGCCACCCTGGGCCCATCCAGCTCCGACCTGCCGTCCATCCGGGCGCTGTTCGAGGCGGGCGCGGACGTGTTCCGGCTCAACTTCAGCCACGGCACGCAACAGCAGCACCAGGAGCGGGTCGAGATCATCCGGCGCATCGAGCGCGAGAGCGGACGCCCGATCGCGATCCTGCTCGACCTGCAGGGCCCGAAGCTCCGGGTCGGCAGCTTCGCGAACGGTCCGGTCATGCTCGAATCCGGCGCCGCGTTCCGGCTCGACCTCGACGCGACGCCGGGCAGTGTCGCGCGCGCTCCGCTGCCGCACCCCGAGATCTTCGCGGCGCTGAAACCGGGCGCCGAACTGCTGCTCGATGACGGCAAGCTGCGGTTGCGGGTGGAGGAGTGCGGGTCCGATTACGCACGCACCAGCGTCGTCAACGGCGGCGTGCTGTCCGATCGCAAGGGGGTCAACGTCCCGGGCGTGATCCTGCCGCTGTCGGCCCTGACGCCGAAGGATCGCCAGGACCTCGACTTCGGCCTGGAGCTCGGCGTCGACTGGCTGGCCCTGTCGTTCGTGCAGCGTCCCGAGGACGTCGCCGAGGTGCGCGCGCTGGCACGCGGGCGCGCCGCGATCATGTCCAAGCTGGAGAAGCCGGCCGCGCTGCAGTGCCTGGACGAGATCGTCGCGCTTTCCGACGGCGTCATGGTGGCGCGCGGTGACCTCGGCGTGGAGCTGCCTGCCGAGCAGGTCCCCAGGATCCAGAAGAGGATCGTGCGCTGCTGCCGCTCGGCCGGCATCCCGGTCGTGATCGCGACCCAGATGCTCGAGTCGATGATCGCCGCGCCGATACCGACACGCGCGGAGGCCTCGGACGTCGCGACCGCGGTCTACGATGGAGCCGATGCGGTGATGCTGTCGGCCGAATCCGCATCGGGGCGCTATCCGGTCGAGGCGGTCTCGATGATGAACCGCATCATCATCCAGGTCGAAGGCGATCCGTATTACCGGACGGTGATCGACGCTTCGCACAGCGAGCCGCAGCACACCATTGCGGATGCGATCAGTTGCGCGCTGCGCGAGGCGACGCGCCTGCTGCCCGTGACGGCGATCGTGACGTTCACGCGCTCGGGATTCACCAGCCTGCGTGCCGCGCGCGAGCGCCCCGCGGCGACGATCGTGAGCCTCACACCCCATGCCGGCATCGCACGGCGGCTGGCGCTGGTATGGGGCGTGCACTCGGTGCAGACGGATGGGATCCACGACATCACGGAAATGATCGCCAAGGCACTCGCCACGGCACGCTCGGAACGCCTCGCGAAGCCGGGCGACTGCATCGTGATTGCCGCCGGCCTGCCCTTCGGCAGCGCGCGCACGACCAACCTGCTGCACGTCGTGGAAGTGCCGGCCTGATTCAGGCCTGTTCGGCGTCGCGGCGTCGGCGCTCGCGCTCCTGCGCAGCCTCCCGCTCCGCCTCGATCTGGCTGAGCACTGCCGCCACGTCGGGCGCGGCGAGTTCCTCGGCGAACCGTCCGGTGGTCGCGGTTTCGGGCTTGAGGGCTCCGTTCTCATAGATCCGCCAGATCTCGCGCGCATACTGCGTCTCGAGCAGCTCCGGCGCGGCCTGCCCGAACGTGTCGCGCAGGTTGTTCACGTCCCGGGCGAGCATCGCGCAGGCATTGTTGTTGCCGGCCGCGTCGACCGCCTGGGGCAGGTCGATGATGACCGGACCGGTCGCGTCCAGCAGCACGTTGAAGCCGGACAGATCGCCGTGAATCAGGCCGGCGCAAAGCATCCGCACCACCTGGGTGATCATGAAGGCATGCCAGGCGCGGGCCTGCTCGGCCGTGAATGCGACGTCGTTGAGGCGCGGCGCGGGATCCCCGTGCGCGTCCCGGACCAGCTCCATCAGCAGCACGCCCTCGTGGACCAGGTACGGCGCCGGCACGCGCACGCCCGCGCGCACCAGCCGGTACAGCGCCTCCACCTCGGCATTCTTCCATTCCGCTTCCTGCACGCTGCGGCCGTGCCGCCCGCGCCTGGCCGTCGAGCGCGCATCGCGGCTGTTGCGGGTGCGCCGGCCCTCCTGGTACTGGGCCAGCCGGTGGAAGCCGCGCTGCTGGGCGTCCTTGTAGACCTTGGCGCAGCGCAGCTCGCCGGCGCAGTCGACGATGTAGACCGAGGCCTCCTTGCCGCTCTTGAGGCGTCGCACCACCGAGTCCACGATGCCATCGTCGATCAGCGGCTGCAGTCCGGCAGGGATCTTCATGGGCGCAGCTTAGTCGAAGGGCCTGCCCGGCACACGTTCACAGCGCGCGGGCGACTCCGTATCATCGCCCGGCATGAAACGTATCCTGATCAGCGGCGCGAGCCGTGGCATCGGTCGCGCCACGGCGATCCTGTGCGGTGCACGCGGCTGGTCCGTGGCGATCAACTACGTGCGCGACGAGGCTGCCGCCGTCGAGACGGCACGCGCCGTGGAGGCCGGCGGCGGCAAGGCCGCCATCGTGCGGGGTGACGTCGCGCAGGAGGACCAGGTGGTCGCGCTGTTCGACGCCGCGGTCGCGGCGCTGGGACCGCTCGATGGAGTCGTGATCAACGCCGGGATCACTGCACCCGCCCAGCCGCTCGCCAACATGAGCGCCGCGCGGCTGCGGCGCATGTTCGATACCAACATCTATGGCGCCTACCTGTGCGCCCGGGAGAGTGCGCGCCGGCTGCCGCGCGATCGCGGCGGTGCCGGCGGCGCGATCGTGTTCGTGTCCTCCGCGGCGAGCCGGCTCGGCGGGCCGTTCGAATTCACCGATTATGCGGGCTCGAAAGGTGCGCTCGACAGCCTGACGGTCGGCCTGTCGAAGGAGCTCGCGCCGCAGGGGGTGCGCGTCAATGCGGTACGGCCCGGCCTGATCGAGACCGACATCCATGCCAGTTCCGGCCAGCCGGACCGCGCGCGGCGCCTCGGGGCGATGACGCCTATCGGCCGTGCCGGCGAGCCGGTCGAGGTGGCCGCGGCGATCGTGTGGCTGCTCGGCGAGGAGGCTTCGTACACGACCGGTGCGATCCTCGATGTCGCCGGCGGCCGATGAAGGGCGGCATCCCCGGGGCGGATCAGGAGCCGTACTTGATGTCGATGCCGCGGATATGGGATTTGAGCCACAGCGTCAGGAACTGGAAGAATTCGCGGGTCAGCGTACCGCTGCGCTCGAACTCGGCGACGAATCCCCCGACCCGTTCGAGCATCTGGCCATGAATGCGCGCATGGGAGCTCAGCTCGCTGTAGCCGATCTGCGCCATGTAGGCTTCCTCGTCGGCGAAGTGCCGGCGCGTATAGTCCACGAGCTGGCCCAGTGCACTCGCCAGCGCGGAGCGCCCGGCCCCGCTCTCGTGCAGCGCATAGACCGTGTTCATGAGCCGGATCAGCTTCTGGTGTTCCGCGTCCATCGCCGGAACCTTGACGCTGAACTTGACAGGATCCCAGACGAACAGCTCACTCATGACGGTTACCTGCGGCACGTGTGGTCCGGCCATGGCTCGCGTAACGGCACGCTGCCGCGGAACTTGAGCCGTCAGCGGCAAGGAGGTGCACGGTGAGGATGGACGACCAGGAGGAGAGCCGCAACGTCGAGGACGTGCGCGGGGAGGGCGGCGGCGGCTTCCAGTTCCGACCCGTACATGGCGTGGGGCTCGGCACCATCGCGCTGGCGCTGGTAGGCGGCTGGATCTTTGGCATCAGTCCGCTGCAGGTCTTGAGCCTGCTGAGCGGCGGCGGCGCGGATCTGCAGACCGCTCCGGCACGGCCCGCCGCGCCGCCTCCGGCCGACGACGCCCAGGCACGGTTCGTCTCGCAGGTGCTGCGCAGCACCGAGATGGTCTGGGGCGACGTGTTCAGCCAGGCCGGTCGGACCTACGAGGAGCCGCGGCTGCGACTCTATCGCGACAGTTACCCGACGGCCTGCGGGCAGGGCGATGCCGCTGCCGGCCCGTTCTACTGCTCTCAGGATCGCATCGTGTATCTGGACCTCGGGTTCTTCGACCTGATGACGCAGCAGCTCGGTGCACCGGGCCAGTTTGCGCATGCCTACGTGATCGGTCACGAGGTGGGCCATCACGTGCAGAACCTGCTCGGAACGCTCGGCAAGGTCGACCGGGCGCGCGCGGGCGCGAGCCGGGCGGATGCGAACGCGCTGAGCGTGCGCCTGGAGCTGCAGGCGGACTGCTACGCGGGCGTCTGGGCCAACCGCTCGCAGCAGGAGCAGGGCTGGAGGCTCGAGCCCGGCGACATCGAATCGGCGCTGAATGCCGCCTCGCAGATCGGTGATGATACGTTGCAGCGCCGCGCGCAGGGCACGGTGGTTCCAGAGAGCTTCACCCATGGCACCAGCGCGCAGCGCGTGGCGTGGTTCAAACGCGGGTTCGAAGGCGGACGTATCGATGCCTGCAATACCTTCGGAGCGCAGCAGCTCTAGCGGAGCGCAGCTGCCCTGGGAGCAGCGATCCAGATGATGATCCCTGCGGCCGTCAGCGCCAGCGCCAGGCTGCCGCCCCCCTCGAGGAACCGGGCCCACGCGAACAGCGGCAGGAAGCGGGTCGAATCCGCGCCCGAGGCCACGATATGCTGGAAATTGCCGAGCAGGTCCAGCGGCGCATCCAGCCCCATCAGTACGACGGAAAGTGGTATCGCGGCCAGCAGGCGCACGCAGATCTCGCTCCGTGCCCGCAGTGGCCACGCGAGCACGATGATCAGCATCAGCAGTTCGGCCTGCACTACGGCCCGGGCCTCTTCCGTGACCTGGTAGCCGCCCTCTACTCCGGTACCCCAGCCCACCGGATACGCCGTGCGCTCGCCCAGCTGGATCGGGTGGAGCAGGTTGGCCCGCAGTCGTACCACCGTCCCGGAATCGTCCCGGCTCAATTCCAGGCTGCGGACCGACAGATCCGGATCGAGCGCGGTGAGCTCCACGCGCAGCGCAGGCAGCAGGTGCGCCACGGCCGGCAACGCGCAGAATCGCCCGAGCAGCAGCACCGCCAGCGCGGCGACCGCGACGCGCAGCAGCAGCCTACGGGGTCGATGCGGCTGCGGGTTGGTCGCTTCTGAGGAGCCAGCCATGAAAGTAGAGCGCTACGACCAGCACCATCAGGATCGGTGTCAGGTAGCCATGCAGCAGGTCGAACAGCTCGGTATCGCGACGGTGGGCGTAGAACAGCGCCAGGATCCGCGCCTGGTTCAGCGCGTACACCAGCGGGATTCCGAGCAGCGCACCAAGCAGCCGGGACAGGGGACCGAGCGGCGCCACGGCAAATCCGGCCAGCAGCAGGAACAGCGTCTCGGTGCCATCGCAGCCGTTGACGACATTGATGCCCCCGCCCGGGGCGCGCAGGTGTCTGCCGGCGGCCGAGGCATGGACCTCGGGCGTCAGCCGATTCGCCAGCCACGCTGCCGGCATGACGATTACCAGTTCAATCGCCCGCTGCGCGCCCGCCGTCTGCGCCGACCACTGCCAGGCGCACTGCAGCGCGGTGAACACCAGCACGAAAGCGGCGAGCCGGCGCAGAAAATGGGGCTGCTTCATGATGCCGCGCGACTCTAGCGCAGCGGGTGCACCCGAGGCGAGCGCGGGACGGCAGGGCCGCCGTCGTCGCCGACAGGCCCGCTGCCACCCAAAGGAAAGAACCCGCGCGGCGGCGGCCGCGCGGGTCCTGGATCGACCTCAACCGGTAGCGCTGCCCCTACAGCAGGGCGACCGCAGGGTTGCTGATGACCACCTCGACGCGGCGGTTCTGCTGGCGTCAGCAATACGGACCTGGTCGAAGCAACAGC
>CAWIQV010000068.1:0-30931 GCA_963838275.1 uncultured Gammaproteobacteria bacterium
CCCAAGGCGAGAGGCTGGCCGCAATCTCGAGCACGTCGTTGTCGTAGAAATACAGCCCGGTGACCGCGTAGTTCGACTGGCTGCGGCGGGCTTCTCCTCGATGCCGAGCGCCTTGCCCGTGCGCGTCGAACTCGACCACGCCGTAGCGCTCCGGGTCGCGGACGCGGTACGCGAACACCGTGGCGCCCTCGATGCCGTCGTGCGCGCGCCGCAGCTGCTCCGGCAGCCCGTGGCCGTAGAACAGGTTGTCGCCGAGCACCAGCGCGGCCGGATCGTCGCCGACGAAGGCGCGGCCGATCGTGAAGGCCTGCGCGAGCCCTCCGGCGTCGGCTGCTCGGCGTACTGCATCGAAAGGCCCCAGCTGCTGTCCATCGCCGAGCAGGCGCTGGAACGCCGGCAGGTCGGTCGGGGTCGAGATCAGCAGGAAGTCGCGGATGCCGGCCAGCATCAGCGTCGAGAGCGGGTAGTAAACCATCGGCTTGTCGTAGACCGGCAGCAGCTGCTTGCTGGTCGCCGTAGGTGACGGGATGCAGGCGCGTGCCGGACCCGCCGGCGAGAATGATGCCCTTGCGCATGGTGTGGACCGGCGACTACCCGCGCCGGATGACAGTCAATGCGTCGCGCCCGCCAGCGCTGCACGTAGCGCACCGCGGCGAGCGAGCTGGACACGCCCGGCTGGCGCTGGCCGGATCCGCCACCAGCGGAATGATGCCCTCGCACAGCTTCTTGCCGAGCTCGACGCCCCACTGGTCGAAGGCGTTGATCGCCCCAGACCACGCTCTGCACGAATACCTTGTGCTCGTACAGCGCGATCGATGCGGCCGAGCGTGCGCCGGATCGAGCCGCTCGAACAGCAGCAGGCTCAACGGCCGGTTGCCCTCGTGGATCTTGTGCGCGATCAGCTCCTCGATCCGCGCCGGGGGCAGCTTCGCGCGCGTCGAGGTCGGCGCGTACCGCGGCCGCATCCTGGCCGAACGCAAAGGCCTCGGCCTGCGCCAGGGCATTCGCGATCGCGAGGTCCTGCTGCGCCTGGTGAGCCGCCGGAGGAATTGATCGGCAGCAGGAAATCGAGCGCCGCGCGCGGCGTGCCCTGGTGCAGCAGCTGGAAGAAGGAATGCTGCGCGTTGTTGCCCGGCTCGCCCCAGATCACCGGACAGGTCGGCAGCGTGGTCGGGCGAGCCATCGAGGCGTGACGTGCTTGCCGTTGCTCTCCATCTCGAGCTGCTGCAGGTAGGCCGGCAGGCGCGCGAGCCGGGAGTCGTAGGGCAGCACCGCCAGCGTCGGCAGGCCGCAGCAGGTCGATGTTCCAGACGCCGAGCAGGCCCGCCAGCACCGGCAGGTTCCGGCTCCACGGCGCGGCGCGGAAATGCTCGTCGATCTCGCGCCCGCCGGCGAGGAAGGCCTCGAACCCGCTGCGCCCGATCGCGATCGCGAGCGACGACGCCGATCGCGGACCAGATCGAGTAGCGGCCGCCGACCCAGTCCCACATCGCGAAGCGGTAGTCCGGGATGCACGCCGAACGCGTCCATCGCCGGCGCGTTGACCGAAACGGCGGCAAAATGCTGCTGGGACGGCCGCCTCGCCCAGCGTCGCTGCACGATCCAGGCGCGCGCCGCGCGCGCGTTGGTCAGCGTCTCGAGCGTCGTGAAGGTCTTCGAGCAGATGATGAACAGCGTGCGGGCCGGATCGGCGTCCGCGGTGAGGTCGGCGAGCTGGCAGCCATCGACGTTGGAGACGAAGGCGACGCGCGGCGCACCGTGCGGCATAGGGCCGCAGCGCCTCGACCGCCATCGCCGGGCCGAGGTCCGACCCGCCGATGCCGATGTTCACGACCAGCGAGAACGGCGCGCCGCTGCTGCCGAACGGATGCTGCCCGCCGCGGACCGCCTCGGCGAAGCCCAGCACCCGCTCGCGCTCGTCCTGCACCAGCGCGTTGACGTCCGTGCCCTCGACGATCAGCGGCGATCGAGCCGGCGCGGCGCAGCGCGGTGTGCAGCACCGCGCGGCCCTCGGTGCTGTTGATCGGGTCGCCGCGGAACATCGCCTCGATGCGTTGCGCGCAGCTGCAGCTCCTCGGCGAGCACCTCGAAGGCATCGAGCACCGCGGCATTGACCCGCTGGCGCGAGAAATCCAGTGCCAGGCCTGCCGCCTCGACGCTGCAGTGCGCGAAGCGCTCCGGATCGGCGCCGAACAGCTCGCGCATGCCGGTGGCTTTGAGCGTGCCGGCGAGCGCTTCGAGCCGGCGCCATGCGGCACAGTCGGTGGCGGAACGTGGCGTTTCGGGACATCAGGACTGCTCCGGATGGGGTCCAGACGGCTGATTGTAGCGATGACCAGATGTCGATGGGTACTTCCGTCGGCGGTGGGAATGGGCCGACGCGCCCACCGCTGTGGTCAACCGCGCGTAGTAGGGATTAATAACTGTTATAATGAAGTTTATGGCCGTATTATTCCATTAAAGTACTCTATGCTCGACTTTAAAGAACAGCAGCACTACCTGTCGGAGCTGGGGAGGCGCCTCAAGGCGCGGCGCCTCGCGCGCAACGACACCATGGCCGTATTCGCACAGCGCCTGGGGGTGAGCACCGGAACGCTCCGGGCCATGGAGCAGGGCGCCGGCACAGTGCAGATCGGCGCCTGGGTCAAGGCACTGTGGGTTCTGGACCATCTCGACGACCTCAACGCCGTGCTGGCCCATCAGGACAGCCTCCTCGAGCGGGCGCGCGCGCCGCGCATCAGCGCCCGGCAGCGGGCCTCGAGACGGGCCGGATGAAGCGGATATTCGTCTGGCTGCGGCGCGCCGACGCTACCATCCGCCTGGTCGGTGAGCTCGCCACGACGGCGCCGGATCGCGGCAGCGGGCACTTCGAATCCGAATTCGAATACACGCGGGCATGGCTGGGCGAAGCTAGCGCCTTTACCCTCGATCCGGTTTCCCTGCCACTGGATGCCACTCGCCGTTTTCGCGCCGAGCTGCTGTACCCTCCGCTGGCAGTGTTCGAAGATGCGCTGCCGGATGATTGGGGCCGGCGCCTGCTCGCCGCGGCGATCAGCGCGGAGGGCGGCAAACCGACGCTGCCGGAGATGCTGCTGCGCCTGCGCGGCGGCGGCACCGGGGCGCTCCTCTTCACGGAGAGCGAGAGCGCGCCTCGCCCGGATCAGACCATTGCCAGCACCGCATTGCCGAAGCTCCTGCTGGCGGCCGCACAATTCGAGACCGGCACCTTGCCACCGGGCGACGAGTTTCGCCTGCTCGTGGAGGGCAGCGGCCGTGCCGGCGGCGCCCGGCCCAAGGCACTGATCCACGATGAGGCCGGAGAGTGGCTCGCCAAATTCCCGAGCCGCGCGCGGGACGAGGCCTTTGATGTCGTGGGTCTGGAAGCCACCTGCCTTGCGCTGGCAAGGAGCGCCGGACTCGAAGTGCCGGCTTCTCGCTTGCAGGCCATCGGAACCCGGCGTGTGCTGCTGGTCAAGCGCTTCGATGTCAGCGCGCAGGGCGGTCGGCACCACATGGTAAGTCTGCGCACGCTTTGCAAGGAGCGCCCCGGCATCCACGTGCATGGCTACGCGGATCTCGCCCAGGTGCTACGCAAACATTCGGCCTCCCCCGCCGATGACCTGGCTGCGCTGTATCGGCACATGGTCTTCAATGCCGCGATCGGGAATGTGGACGATCACCTTAAGAATTTCTGGATGCTCGCGCGCGCCGGCGGGTTTCGCCTTGCCCAGGCCTTTGATCTGCTGCCGGACATCAGTGGACGAGCTGAGCACACGCTCTCCTTCCAGCAGGGCTTTGCCTGCCCGACCCGCGCGGAACTCATCGCGGTGGCGGGCGAATGGGGCGTTGCCGGGGCGGCACGCATCGTGGCGGATGTGGTCACGGCCACCCGGGCCTTCGCGACCACGGCTCGCAGACTTCAAGTGCGCCATCCGCTCAGCGTGCAGAAGATTGCCGCCGATGTGCGCCGGCGCGCCGGACTGCTCAGTCGCTGAGCGTACGCCACAGGCACTTGCCGCCGCTCGCGCTGTCCAGCAGCTGCTGCAGCTCCGCATGCGCCGCGGATTCCTCGGCATTCGGTGCGATCACGATCAAGGGCAATGCAGGTCGCAGCCCCGCCGCGGTCTCCTGGGCGCGCGCCGCCGCGCGCTCGCGGCTGGCCTCATCGAGCGCGAGCGCGCTCTGCCCGCCGGTCATCGCCAGATACACGTCCGCCAGGATGCGCGCATCGAGCAGCGCGCCGTGCAGCTCGCGGTGCGAGATGTCGATGCCGTAGCGCTTGCGCGAGCGCATCGAGGTTGTTGCGCTGGCCCGGGTGGCGCGCACGGGCCAGCTGCAGCGTGTCGAGGACGGTGCACAGCGCGCGCACCGATGACCGGCGTCTCGCCGCCGAGCAGCGCGAACTCGCGCGTCCAGGAAGCCGACGTCGAACGGCGCGTTGTGGATGATCAGCTCGGCGCCTTCGATGAAGGCGCGCAGCTCGGGCGCGATCGCCGCGAACCGGGGCTCGTCCTCGAGCCGTTCGCGCGTGAGGCCGTGCACCGCGCGCGCGCCCTCGTCGATCTCGCGCTCGGGATTCAGGTAGCGGTGGAAGAAGCGCCCGGTGGCGCGGCGGTTCACGCAGTTCGACGCAGCCGATCTCGACCATGCGATGGCCGCGTTCGACCTCCAGCCCGGTGGTTTCGGTGTCGAGCACGATCTGGCGCATGGGGCTTCAGTCTACCGCAAGCAGCGCATCGATCGCCGCGTTGGCCAGCGGGTCGACGCGCTCGTTGCCGGGCACGCCCGGCGTGGCCCGGGCACCCAGTGCCACTCGATCTGGTGCCGCGGCGGCCTGCGCCTCGAGCGCCTCCCACAGATCCTGGTTCTTGACCGGCTTGCGGCTCGCGGTCTTCCAGCCGCGCGCCTTCCACTGCGCGAGCCATTCGAGGATGCCGCGCCGCACGTACTGCGAGTCGGTGTAGAGGCGCACCTGGACCGGGCGCTTGAGCGCTGCGAGCGCCTCGATCACGGCCTTGAGCTCCATGCGGTTGTTCGTGGTCGCCGCTTCGGCGCCGGAGAGCTCGCGGTCGTGACTGCCGATCGTCAGCAGCGCGGCCCAGCCGCCCGGGCCCCGGATTGCCGCGGCAGGCGCCGTCGGTATAGATCTCGACGATCGTCGCTCATATGCCCGGCTCCACCAGGCCGCCGAGCACGCGCACGCGCTCGCGCAGCCGCGGCCGGATCGGCGTCAGCGTATAGACGCGCTTGCGCGCCTTGATCACGTAGGCCGAGGACGGCCACGGGTAGAGCCAGCCGCGCCGCAGGATGCTCAACGTGGTCCCCTCCGGGTTCGGCGCCGACTGCCGGGGCTGGCGTGGCCAGCGGTACAGGTACGGGCGCTCGGTCACGATCTCGTAGCTCAGCACGGACAGCCAGTCGCGCACGCGTCCGGGCGAGAGCTGGCGCTGCAGGCCGGGCGGATAGCCGGAATCGGCGAAGCGGCGAGCGCAGCCCCCACGGGCTGCCGGGCCGGAACCCGAGCACGATCAGCTGGCCCTCGGCGCCGAGCACCCGGTCGGCTTCCCGCAGCACAGCATAGGGATCCGCCGCGAACTCGAGGGTATGGGGCAGCAGCACGGCATCGACCATGCCGCTCTGGATCGGCAGGTGCGCGAGGTCCGCGATCAGGTCGGCCCGGCCCGGCCCGTCGAGGCGCTCGGCGACCACGCTCTGGCGGCGGATATGGCTGGGGCTCAGCAGCTCGCGCCCGGCGCCCCAGGTGCCGAGCTGCAGCAGCTCGAGCCCGAAAACGCCGTCGAAGGTTCCGGCCAGCAGCTGCGCCTCGGCACGTATCAGCGCCTGGCCCAGCGGCGAGGCCTGCCATTGCTGCAGCATTTCGATCGCCCTTCAAGGGTATATGCGGATCGGTCCATCGCGGCACCGCCCGTACCGGGACAGCCCGTACTGGGACAGAAAGGCTAGCAATTTTCTGATCTTATGTGTTGAATACGGCGTTGGGGTCCGCCTGGAAGCCGCGGCGTCAAGGTAGCGCGTACGTCTCACCCGCCACGGGAGTTAGTGCATTGAACCTCGCGATTCGGAACGTTTCGGGGTACAGGACGGCACTGCTGTGCGTGCTGCTGGCTGGCTGCGCGCACCAGAACGTGCGTAGCCCGCCCCAGGCCCGCGCGGGCGCTGCGGTACCCCCCGTGACCGAAAGCGCTCCGGCGGCCCCTGAGGCCCCTCAGGGCGCTGTGGATGCCACGGCCAGCTCCGCCACGACGCCCGCCGTGGCGGCCGATTCCAGCGCGATCCCGGACGCGGCGCTGCCCGGCCCGCCGCGCGACAGCCTGGTCACCGCGAAGCCCTCGGACCTGTTCGACCGGCTGCGCGGCGGCTTCCTGCTCGCCGACGTCGACCAGCCCGCCGTGGACAGCGAGCTCAACTGGTTCGCCAACCATCCCGACTACCTCGAGCGCACCTTCAGCCGCGCCGAGCTGTGGCTGTACTACATCGTCGGCCAGCTCGAGCAGCGCAACATGCCGCGCGAGCTCGCGCTGCTGCCGGTCATCGAGAGCGCCTTCGAGCCCTATGCCTATTCCCGGGCGCGCGCCGCCGGCCTGTGGCAGTTCATCTCCGACACCGGGCGGCGCTTCGGGCTCAAGCAGGACTGGTGGTACGACGGGCGGCGCGACCCGATCGCCGCGACCCGCGCGGCGCTCGATTACCTGCAGGAGCTGCACGATGAGTTCAACGGCGACTGGCTGCTCGCGATCGCGGCGTACAACTGCGGCGAGCTCGCCGTCAGCCGCGCGATCCAGCGCAACGAGCGCGCCGGCAAGCCCACCGATTTCTGGCACCTGAAGCTGCCGGCCGAGACCCGCGGCTATGTGCCGGAGCTGCTGGCGATGCGCCGCCTGGTCGCCGATCCCGCCCGCTACGGGCTCGAGTTCAGCCATATCCCGAACCAGCCCTATTTCGTCTCCGTCGCGACCGGCGGGCAGATCGACCTGCAGGTCGTCGCCGAGATCGCCAACATCAGCCCCGAGGACCTCTACGAGCTCAACCCGGCCTTCCACCGCTGGGCCACCGACCCGGCCGGCCCGGACCAGCTGCTGGTGCCGGTGGACGCCGCGGCGGGACTGCAGGAAGCACTCGCCGCGCTGAGCCCGGAGCAGCGGCTGCGGGTCGGGCACTACACGGTGCGGCACGGCGACACGGTCGCGAGCATCGCGCGTCGCTACGCGACCCGCCCCGAAGTGGTGCGCGAGCTCAACGGCCTCGGGCCGGACGATCCGCTGCTGATCGAAGCCACGCTGCGCGTGCCGAGCGATGAGGTACAGCTGCCCGAGAAGGCCGCGCGCGCGGCGATGCTGGTGGATGCGCCGCAGCGCCAGCGCCGCCACGTGCGGCCGGCGCTGCGCGTGGTGCGGCGCGGCGATACGCTCTATGGGATCGCGCAGCGGCTCGGCACCGACGTGCACACGCTCGCGCAGCTCAACGGCCTGCGACCGGACGATCCGCTGCGTGCCGGGCAGAAGCTGCGCGTGGCGCCGGGCGCCGGCACGGTGCTGACCGCCGGGACGCGTGCGACCCGCGCGAGCGATCTCGCCGTCGCCAGCGCGGGCGGCAGCACTGGCGCCGATGCCGCGGCGGCCGCGGCCGCGGCGAGGCGGGTGACCTACACGGTGCGGCCAGGCGACACGCTCTACAGCATCGCGCGGCTGCTGCAGGTCACGGTGATCGACCTGGTGTCCTGGAACAGCGTCGCGCCCCGGCACAACCTGAAGCCCGGACAGACGCTGGTCGCCTTCGTCCGCTCCCGCAGCTGAACGCAGCGCCGATGGGAATCCTCGCGGGCAAGCGCGCGCTGATCGTCGGCGTGGCCACCGATCGCTCGATCGCGTGGGGCATCGCGCAGTCGATGCACGCGCAGGGCGCCGAACTCGCCTTCAGCTACGCCAACGACAAGTTCCGCGAGCGCGTCGAGCCGCTGGCCGCGACGCTCGGCTCGCGGCTGCTGATGCCGCTCGACGTGCAGTCGGACGAACAGATCGACGCCGCCTGCGCGCGCGTGCGGCAGGAGTGGGGAGCGCTCGACATCCTGGTGCACGCGGTCGCGTTCGCGCCGCGCGAAGCGCTCACGGGCGGATTCACGGCGAATACTTCGCGCGAGGCGTTCCGGATCGCGCACGACGTCTCGAGCTACAGCCTCACGGCCCTGGCCCGCGGTACCGCGCCCCTGATGGCGGGACGGGCCGGCGCCATGCTGACCCTGTCGTACCTCGGCGCCGTGCGCTCGGTCCCCGGCTACAACGTGATGGGGCTGGCCAAGGCGAGCCTGGAGGCCAACGTCCGGTTCCTGGCCGCGGACCTGGGGCCGGCGAACATCCGCGTCAACGCGATATCGGCCGGCCCGATCAAGACGCTCGCGGCGGCCGGCATCGGCGGCTTGCGCCGGATGCTCGCGCACGTCGCGCAGGTCGCGCCGCTGCGCCGCAACGTCACGATCACCGACGTCGGCAATGCCGCGGCGTTCCTGTGCTCCGACATGGCGGCCGCGATCACCGGCGAGATCCTGTACGTCGACAACGGCTTCAGCAGCGTCGGGATGAGCCTGGACGAGAGCGACGGGGCGCTGGCGCGCGCTACTCGAAGACCTTCGGATTGCGCTTGACGTCGGCCGCGCGCACCAGCGCGGCCTCATAGGCGGCGAGCTCGGCCTCGCGATCGCGCTTCTGGTACTGCTCGAGCAGCTGCTGGTCGCTGGTCGCATTGCTGCCGGCGGTGCCCGGCTTGACCGCACTGACGATCAGCAGCGCCGCGCCGCCGTTGTCGAGCGACAGCGCGCGATAGACCGGCTTGCCGGCCGCGGGCTGCGGCGCCGAGAAGGCAGCCTGGCGCAGCTGGGCCGGCAGCTGCGGATCGTTGCGCGCGACGAAAGCTGGCCGGACCGGCCGGCACGCCCAGGCTCTTGAAGACCGCATCGGCGTTCTCGCCACCCTCGAGGCGCTTGACCGCCGCATCGGCCGCGGCGCGCGCGGCCCTGGTGCCCTCGCTCTTGCGGATCGCGGCGATGATCTCCGCATGCACGCTCGCGAGCGGCTGCGCCGCGGGCGCGTGGTGCTCGAGCACCCGGACGATCACGAGGCGGTCATCGGACAGCGCCACCGGACCGCCGAGGCGCTTGCCCGAGAGCACGTCCGGGTCGAACACGGCGGCCACGAGCTCGGGCTTGCCGTCCAGCGGCGCGCCGCCGCTGCGCGTGAACTGCGGCACGTCGCCGACCTGCAGTCCGAACTCCATCGCGAGCGCCGCCAGGTTGGTCCCCTGGCCGCTCTCGATCTTCTGCTGCAGCTGCTCCTGGCGGTCGCCGAACAGCTCCGAGGCCTGGTCGTGGCGGTAGGCCGCCTCGATCTCCGCGCGCGAATCCTCGAGTGAACGCACGTGCGCCGCGCGCACCTCGTCGAGGCGGATGATGTGGTAGCCGAACTGCGTCTTGACCGGATCGCTGATCTGTCCGGGCTGCAGCTTGAACAGCGCCTCGGAGAACGGCGCCACGTAGGCGCTGCGATCGCCCCAGCCGAGGTCCCCGCCCTGCGCCGCCGAGCCCGGATCGCCCGAGTACTTGCGCGCCAGCTCCCCGAAATCCTTGCCCGCCTTGAGCTCGGCGAGCACCTGCGTCGCCTTCGCGAGCGCCGCGGCGTCCGCGCTCGGCGTCCTTCGGCGCCGCGATCGGGATCAGGATGTGATGCGCGTGGCGCTTGTCGTCCTCGGCGTAGTGGGCCTTGTTCTTGTCGTAGTAGGCCTGCAGGTCCTCCGGCTTGACCGTGATCTGCGCGGCGATCGCATCGAGCGTGAGCTGCGGCGTACTGCAGGTGCACCGACTCGGGACTGAGGTAATCGGACGGGTGCGCGTCGTACCAGGCCTTGATCGCCGGCTCGTCGATCACGGCCTGTGCGGCGTAGCGATCGAGCGGCAGCAGCGCGTAGCGCAGCTCGCGCTGCTCGTTCTCGAGCGCGTAGATGCCGAGCACGTCGGCCGGCGTCAGGAAATCCGAGAGCTGGATGCCGCCGGTGAGCTGCGTGATCTGCAGCGACTGGCGTCGCTCGGCCTCGTACTGCTCGGGGGTCAGGCCGACCTGGCTCAGCATCGCGCGCGCGACGGTGGCATTGAATTTGCCGTCGACCTGGAACGCGCTCTCCCGCTCGTACGCGGCGCGCACGTCCTCGTCGCTGACACGATAGCCGCTGGCCTGCGCGCGCTGGCGCAGCACCGTATCGCGCACCAGCCCATCGACCACCTGCTGCTGCAGCAGCGCCTTCTGCGCGGCGCTCAGGTCGGTGCCGCCCTGCGCCTGCACGAACTGGGACTGGCGCTCCTGCCAGTCGCGGTCCACGGTGGCGCTAGGAATGCCCTCGCCATTGACCTGCAGGCCGTAGTCCGGCGGGCTGAAACTGAAGTTCACGAGGCCCGCGGCGCCCCAGAAGGCGAACACGATCGCGAGCAGCCCCAGCAGGGCCGTCAGCAATCGATTGCCTTTGATCTTGTCGCCTAGATTCTGAAGCATCGTAGTAAATGGCGGAGCGGACGGGACTCGAACCCGCGACCCCCGGCGTGACAGGCCGGTATTCTAACCAGCTGAACTACCGCTCCGTTGCGGTTTTGGGTGCACGCCTGAAGGGCCATCGCAGGCCGACCTTCGGCAGCCCCAGGCGGGCGCTCGGCCCAAACCCCAATTGTAACGGGTTCAGGCCGCCGCTGCGAGCACGCGCTCGTGCCTCACGCAGCAGCATCGCGGATTCGTCCACGGCGAGCACCCGCAGGTCCACCGTGCTGGCGCCGGCGGAAATCTGCGCGTCGGCGCCGGTGGCCGCCGCATTGCGCGCCGGGTCGAGCACGATCCCGGCCCACTCGAGTCCGGTCGAGCATCCGCGCGCGCAAGGCAGGCACGTGCTCACCGACCCCGCCGCCGAACAGGATCGCATCCGCCCCGCCGAGCACCGCGAGGTAGGCGCCGAGGTACTTGCGCACCCGGTAGCAGTACAGATCGAGGGCCAGCCGGGCCGCGTCGGTACCGGCGCCGAGCAGCACCTTCACGTCAGCCGCTCGAGGCAGAGACCCCGAGCAGTCCGCAGGCATGGTTCAGGCGCTGCTCGAGGTCCCGTGCCGACCAGCCGTGCTGGCGCTGCAGGTACAGCAGCAGTCCCGGATCCACATCGCCGCAGCGCGTGCCCATGACCAGGCCCTCGAGCGGCGAGAAACCCATCGAGGTATCGAGCGGCGCCCCATCGCGGACCGCCGCGACCGAGCAGCCCGAGCCCAGCTGCAGCGAGATGACCCGGCCGCCCGCTCCCGGCGCGAGGCCGCGCGGCCGCAGTTCGGTCCAGCGCTGCCACAGGAATCCATGCGCGAGTCCGTGGAAACCGTAGCGGCGCAGCGCGTCGCGCCGCGCCCAGCTCGCGGGCACGCATAGGTCCGCGCCACCGCGGGCAGCGGCGCGAAGAACGCCGTGTCGAAGGCCGCGATCTGCGCGGCGCCGGGAAAGCCTGCGCGGGCCGCCCGGATCCACGCCAGCGCCGGCGGATTGTGCAACGGGGCGAGTTCGGAGAGTCGATCGATCTCGGCCTCGACCGCGGCATCGATCCGGCAGGCGGCCGTCAGTCGCTCCCCGCCGTGCACCACGCGATGCGCGATCGCGCCGATCGCTCGGAGGTCCGCGTCCCGCACGAACGCGTGCAGCAGCGCGCTCGCGGCCACCGGATCGGCAGCCGCACCGCCCTGCTCGTCGAGGTGGCGCGCGGCGAGCCGCCGCCCGTCGCCATCGAAGGCATCCAGGCGTACCGAGGAACTGCCGACGTTGACGGTGAGCAGCGTCAAGCGGGCGCGCTCCGCCTCACAGTCTGGTGGGTGCTACAGGACTCGAACCTGTGACATTCGCCGTGTAAAGGCGACGCTCTACCAGCTGAGCTAAGCACCCGGCAGCCGGCCCGTCAGTGTGCCTGCACCTGCTTTGTCGAGCGACCCTTGGCGCGGCGCGCCGGCTTCGCGGGTGCCACCGGCGCATCCTGGCCCTGCGCCGTCGGCAGCGGCGTCGGCTGGCGCGTCAACGCGACCTGCAGCACCTCGTCGATCCAGCGCACCGGACGGATGTCGAGCTTGCCCTTGATGTTGTCGGGGATCTCGACCAGGTCCTTCTGGTTCTCCTCCGGGATCATCACCACGGCGATCCCGCCGCGCTGCGCGGCGAGCAGCTTCTCCTTCAGTCCGCCGATCGGCAGCACTTCACCGCGCAGCGTGATCTCCCCGGTCATCGCCACGTCGGAGCGTACCGGGATCTTCGTCAGCGCCGACACCAGCGCCGTGCACATGCCGATGCCGGCGCTCGGTCCGTCCTTCGGCGTGGCGCCCTCGGGCATGTGGATGTGCACGTCGTTCTTCTGGTAGAAGTCCACGTCCAGTCCGAGCACGGCGGCGCGGCTGCGCACCACCGACATCGCGGCCTGGATCGACTCCTGCATGACCTCCCCGAGCTGCCCGGTGTGCAGCAGCTTGCCCTTGCCGGGCACCACCGCCGCCTCGATCGTGAGCAGCTCGCCGCCGACCTCGGTCCAGGCGAGACCGGTGACCTGGCCGACGCGATCGAGCTCCTCGGCCTTGCCGTAGCGGAAGCGCCGCACGCCGAGGTACTTGTCGAGATTGCGTGGCGTCACCGCGACGCTGGCCGCATCCTTCTTGCCGGCCTTGTCGAGCAGCAGCTGCTTGACCGCCTTGCGGCTGATCTTCGCGACCTCGCGCTCGAGGTTGCGTACCCCGGCCTCGCGCGTGTAGTAGCGCACGATATCGAGGATCGCGGGGTCCGAGACCTTCAGCTCGCCGTCGCGCAGCCCGTTCTGCCGGGTCTGCTTCGGCACCAGGTAGCGCCGTGCGATGTTGAGCTTCTCGTCCTCGGTGTACCCGGGCAGCCGGATCACTTCCATCCGGTCGAGCAGCGGCGGCGGGATGTTCAGCGAATTGGCGGTACAGACGAACATGACCTCCGAGAGATCGAAGTCGACCTCGAGGTAATGGTCGTTGAAGGTCGCGTTCTGCTCCGGGTCGAGCACCTCGAGCAGCGCCGAGGACGGATCGCCACGGAAATCCATCGCCATCTTGTCGACTTCGTCGAGCAGGAACAGCGGGTTGTGCACGCCGGTCTTGGCGAGGTTCTGGATGATCTTGCCGGGCATCGAACCGATGTAGGTGCGCCGGTGACCGCGGATCTCCGCCTCGTCGCGCACCCCGCCGAGCGACATGCGCACGAACTTGCGGTTGGTCGCGCGCGCCATGCTCTGGCCGAGCGAGGTCTTGCCGACACCGGGCGGGCCGACCAGGCACAGGATCGGGCCCTTGATCTTCTCGACCCGCTGCAGCACCGCCAGGTACTCGACGATGCGCTCCTTGACCTTGTCGAGGCCATAGTGGTCCTCGTCCAGCACCTTCTGCGCATTGGCGATGTTCTTGTGCAGGCGCGTGCGCTTCTTCCACGGCGCCTTGACCAGCCAGTCGACGTAGTTGCGCACCACGGTCGCCTCGGCCGACATCGGCGACATCATCTTGAGCTTGTTGATCTCGGCCGTCGGCCTTGTCGCGCGCCTCCTTCGGCATGCCGGCCTTCGCGACCTTGTGCTCCAGCTCCGCGATCTCGTTGGTGCCGTCCTCCATCTCCCCGAGCTCTTTCTGGATCGCCTTCATCTGCTCGTTGAGGTAGTACTCGCGCTGGCTCTTCTCCATCTGCGCCTTGACGCGCCCGCGGATGCGCTTCTCGATCTGCAGCACGTCCATCTCGCCCTCGATGGCGACCAGGATGTGCTCGAGGCGCTTGCGCACGTCGAGGATCTCGAGCACCTTCTGCTTCTCGGCGAGCTTGAGCGACATGTGCGCGGCGACGGTGTCGGCCAGCCGCCCCGGCTGCTCGATGCCGGCGAGCGCGGTCAGCACCTCGGGCGGCACCTTCTTGTTGAGCTTCACGTACTGCTCGAACTGCGAGACCACCGAGCGCACGAGCACGTCGATCTCGCGCTCGTCGTACTGGTCCGCATCGGGCTCGACCACGACGGTTGCCGAGTAGAAGTCGCCCGGATGCAGCTGCTCGACCCGGGCGCGGTCCACGCCCTCGACCAGCACCTTGACGGTGCCGTCCGGCAGCTTGAGCATCTGCAGGATCGTCGCGACGGTGCCGAAGCGGTGCAGGTCTTCCAGCTTCGGGTCATCGACGTCGGCCTGCTTCTGCGCGACCAGCATGATGCGCTTGTCGGCGCGCATCGCCGCCTCGAGCGCGTGGATCGACTTCTCGCGACCCACGAACAGCGGGATCACCATGTGCGGATACACCACCACGTCCCGCAGCGGCAGGACGGGCACGGCCGCAGCAGCGGCGACGGTGGTGGCGGGGGTCGGCGGAACGGGGGTATCGTCAGTCACGGGCAGCCTCGCGCGGTGTAGTCGCCTCCTGCAGGCGCATTCGAACACACATTGGGGACGACCGGCCGCATTTCAACGCCGCCGCCGTCCCGACCGAACGGTGCCCTCAGCCGTGCAGCGAACCGCCGGCCCGCCGGGGCTCTTCGACGGCCGCGAGCCGGCCCTCCTCGGCGCGATACCACGACGTACGGCTTGGTCGTGCCCTCGATCACGCTGTCGTCGACCACGACCTTGGCGACGTTGCGCAGCGAAGGCAGGTCGTACATCGTGTCGAGCAGCACCGTCTCGAGGATCGTGCGCAGGCCGCGCGCGCCGGTCTTGCGCTGCATGGCCTTGCGCGACACCGCGCGCAGCGCCTCGTCGCGGAACTCGAGCTCGGCACCTTCCATCTCGAAGAGCTTGCGGTACTGCTTGGTCAGCGCGTTCTTCGGCTCCGTCAGGATCGACATCAGCGCCGCCTCGTCGAGCTCATCGAGCGTCGCGACCACCGGCAGGCGGCCGACGAACTCGGGGATCAGGCCGAACTTGATCAGGTCCTCGGGCTCGACGTCGTGGAACAGGTCCGAGCCGTGCTGGCTTCGCGTCCGCGCCGCGCACCTCGGAGGTGAAGCCGATGCCGCTGCTTCTGGGTGCGGTTCAGGATGATCTTCTCGAGGCCCGCGAACGCGCCGCCGCAGATGAACAGGATGTTCGAGGTGTCGACCTGCAGGAATTCCTGCTGCGGGTGCTTGCGCCCGCCCTGCGGCGGGACCGAGGCGATGGTGCCCTCGATGAGCTTGAGCAGCGCCTGCTGCACGCCCTCGCCGGACACGTCGCGGGTGATCGACGGGTTGTCGCTCTTGCGCGAGATCTTGTCGATCTCGTCGATGTAGACGATGCCGGTCTGCGCCTTCTCGACGTCGTAGTCGCACTTCTGCAGCAGCTTCTGGATGATGTTCTCGACGTCCTCGCCGACATAGCCGGCCTCGGTCAGCGTGGTCGCGTCGGCGATCGTGAACGGCACGTTCAGCAGCCGCGCCAGCGTCTCGGCCAGCAGCGTCTTGCCGCAGCCGGTCGGTCCGATCAGCAGGATGTTGCTCTTGGCGAGCTCGACTTCGTCCTTGGCCCGGGTACCGCCGCGCGTCTGCAGGCGCTTGTAATGGTTGTAGACGGCGACCGACAGCACCTTCTTGGCGCGGTCCTGGCCGATCACGTATTCGTCGAGGACCTTGCGGATCTCGTGCGGCTTGGGCAGCTTGTCGCGCGCCCGGTCGGCCCGGTCCTCGAGCTCCTCGCGGATGATGTCGTTGCACAGCTCGACGCATTCGTCGCAGACGAACACCGACGGGCCGGCGATCAGCTTGCGCACCTCGTGCTGGCTCTTGCCGCAGAACGAGCAGTAGAGCAGCTTGCCGTCGTCCGTCCGTCCGCGCGCATCATCACTCATCGACTGGCACCTCGACCGTTTGGACCGGCCACCGGGCAGAAAATTCGCCCGCCACGCTCATCTATATAGCATGGCGTCGACCGCGGAAGCAAAGAACCGCGTCCGATCGCAAGACCTTGTTATTTCGCGTTTTTGCGCGTCAGGTCACGACTTCGCCGGGATCGGCAGCAGCTCGCCGCGCTTTTCGAGCACCTTGTCGATCAGGCCGTAGGCGATCGCGTCGGCGCCGTCCATGAAGTTGTCGCGATCGGTGTCGGTCTTGATCTTCTCGACGCTCTGGCCGGTGTGCTTGGCGAGGATCTGGTTCAGCCGGTCGCGGGTCTCGAGCATCTCCCGGGCGTGGATCTCGATGTCGGTCGCCTGGCCCTGGAAGCCGCCGAGCGGCTGGTGGATCATGATGCGCGAATGCGGCAGCGCGAAGCGCTTGCCCTTGGCGCCGCCCGGCCAGCAGCACCGCGCCCATGCTGGCCGCCTGGCCGATGCAGATGGTGCTGACGTCCGGCTTGATGAACTGCATCGTGTCGTAGATCGCGAGCCCCGCGGTCACGACGCCGCCGGGGGAATTGATGTACAGCGCGACATCCTTGTCCGGATTCTCGGATTCGAGGAACAGCAGCTGCGCCACGACCACGTTGGCCATGTAGTCATCGACCGGGCCGACGATGAAGATCACGCGCTCCTTCAGCAGCCGCGAATAGATGTCGTACGCGCGCTCGCCGCGGGAGGTCTGCTCGACGACGATGGGGACCAGATTCAGGGCACGCTCATTCATCGATCCATCCTGCCGAAGGCTGCTGTAGATGACTGCTCGGGGCTGCAGTTTCATCAGGCCTGTGCCAAAGCCGGTGAGCTGCGCGAAACGTCGGTCGGCTTGTCGACCACCTTACCTGCGCCGAGCACCCAGTCGATCGCCTGGTCCTCGAGCGCGGCGGATTCGAGCTGCCCCATCGCCTCGCGGCTCGCGAGGTACTGGCGCCGCGCTTCCTGCGGATCCGGATACTGCAGCACGGCCGCATCGAGCCGCTGCTCCACGCGCCCGCGATCGACCTTGAGGCCCTGCGCGCGCACGACCTCGCCGATCAGCAGGCCGATCGCGACCCGCTTGCGCGCGCCGGCCTCGAAACTGTCGCGCGGCGGCGCCTGCGCCGGGTCTGCGCACCCCCTGGCGCCGCATCGCCTGCGCCTGCAGCTCGGCGATCTGCTCCTCGACCATGCCCTGCGGCAATTCGAGCGGATTCTCGCGGTACAGCGCGTCGAACAGCTGCTCGCGCACGCGGTTGCGGGTCGCATCCGCCAGTTCGCGCTCCATGCTGGCTCGCACCTCGACGCGCAGCTCGGCGACGCTGCCGTCCTGGATGCCGAAGGCGCGGGCGAACTCCTCGTCGATCGGCGGCAGGCTCGACTCCTCGACCTTGACGACCTTGAGGTCGAACGTCGCCTGCTTGCCGGCGACGGCGGCCGCGCCGTAGTCGTCCGGGAACCGCGCCGGAACGTGCCGCAGCTCGCCGGCCGTCATGCCCGGCAGTGCCTGCTCGAGTTCCGGCAGGATCCGGTGCGCGCCGATCGTGACCTGCAGGCCCTGTCCGGTGCCGCCCGCGAACACTTCGCCGTCGATGCGGCCCTCGAAATCGATGCTGACGCGATCGCCCTGCTGCGCGGGGCGGGATACCTCGGTGTAGACCATGCGCTGCGTGCGCATGGTCTCGAGCATCGCCTCGACGTCCTCGTCCGTGACGAGCGCGTCCGGCCGCTGGATCTCGATGCGCTCGAGCGGCTTGAGCGCGACTTCGGGCAGCACCTCGAACACCGCCGCGTAGCGCAGTTCGCTGCCCGGGTCCACGGCGATCGGCTCGATGCGCGGACCGGCCGCCGGCCGCAGCCGCTGCTGGCTCACGGCCTCGGCGAAGGTGCTCTGCATCAGGTCATTGATGGTCTCGGCATGCACCTGGCTGCCGAACTGGGCCCGCACCACCGCATAGGGCACCTTGCCCGGGCGAAAGCCCTTGAGCCTGGCCGTGCGCGCCAGCCGCTTGAGCCGCTGGTCCACTTCCCCTGCGACCCGCTCACCGGGCACCGCGACCTCGAGCCGCCGCTCGAGTCCCTTGGTCGTCGTCACCGAAACCTGCATCGTTGTACTTTCCATGCGATTGGCCGTGTGGTTCGGGCGGGTGGTGCGAAAGGAGAGACTCGAACTCTCACGGGTTGCCCCACTGGCTCCTAAGGCCAGCGCGTCTACCATTCCGCCACTTTCGCTCCGAACGGAGCCCGGCAAGACCCGGAATTATACCCAAGATCCCGGCCGGGACGGGATCTATGGTCCATAGTGCTGGTCTTGCACTCCCCGGCAGGCGAGAATACTCACTTGATCAACCGAATCCCGATCATCGGCCTGGCGCTGATCCCGCTGCTGCTGGGCGCGTCAGGCTGCAGCGACGTCAGCTGGCCCTGGACCCGGCATCGCGATACCGCGGCCCTGGCCAGCCCCGCACCCGGTGGCGACAACGATGCGCAGTGCGCGCAGCTGCGCGCGGACATCAAGAACAACGAGGAACGCCGCCGCAACGCGACGACGCAGAGCACTTCGCCGGAAATCGTCGCGGCCACGGAAGCCAAGGCGGGAGCCAATATTGACGCGCTGCGCGCGCGTTATGACGCGCTCGACTGCCCCGGCGAGGCCGACCCGCGCTACCGGCGTGCGCCGGTGACGCCGGCGCCGGGCGGGCCGCAGCCCTGAAGGCACCGTCGAGTACCTGTCCAGCAGCCTGATTCCTCGGACCTAGAGTGATGCCTTCCCGGTTGCCAGGAGTAGTCTGGCGCAACCCGGCATGCAGTGGCCCACGTGACGTCATTCGGCCTGTCAGACCTTACAGGGCCGTCGACGGGGGGCGGTTTGCGATACTCGCGGCGCGGATCAGCGAGGTTCGAACGGCGGCATCACCGTCCAGCATTCCATGTCTTACCGAGCTTCGACAACAGCCTGCGCTGCGCCGACAGCCCGCGGTGCAGTGGGAATCCTGGCCGTGCTCGGCGTGTTGCTGCTGTCGTCTCCTGCCTTCGCGGGGGGCTGCAAGCTCAGCAAGGTCGTGGAGTTCCCCATCACGATGCTGAACATGCGGGCGATGCTGACGGCGAAGATCAATGACAGGGATGTCCAGCTGGTCGTGGACAGCGGCGCGTTCTACAGCATGATCAGCGGCGCCAGTGCCGCCGAACTCAATCTCAGGACATCGCCCGTCCCGATGGGTCTCATCGTCAAGGGTGTCAATGGTGACGCGTCCGTCAGCATGGCGACGGTCAAGACCTTCACCCTGGCCGACTATCCCCTGCATGACATCGAGTTTCTCGTGGGTGGCACCGAACCCGGCCAGGGCAGTACCGGATTGCTGGGCCAGAATTTTCTTCACCTCTGGGACGTCGAGTACGACCTGGGCCACGGAGCAGTCCGGTTGATCAAGGCCCAGGACTGCCGCAAGGCGTTACTGGCCTACTGGGTCGGCCCATCGACCCCGTATTCCGTGATCGATCTCGTATCGGAGCCTACGCCGTTCGATTCACCGGATGCCCGGAAGCTGACGCACACGATCGGCCATGCCATGCTCAATGGCGCCGAGATTCGCGTCGAATTCGATACCGGCGCGCAGACCTCGATGTTGACGCTCCGGGCCGCTGCACGCGCCGGCATCAAACCCGACGCCCCCGGCGTGGTGCGCGCCGGCGTGTCGACGGGCCTGGGAAGAAACTCCTACGCCACCTACATTGCGCCCTTCGCAAGCTTCAAGATCGGCGAGGAGGAGATCCGCAATACCCATCTGCGCATCGGCGACTTCGACCTGGAGAACGCCGATATGCTCATCGGGGCGGATTTCTTCCTGTCACACCGCATCTATGTCGCCAACAGCCAGGACAAGCTGTACTTCACCTACAACGGGGGCCCGGTCTTCGATCTCACTACGGGGCGCCATCCGGCGCCGGAGGCCGCCACCACTACGTCACCCGAGGCACCGGTAGAGCCAGGCGCAGCAACCGAGGATGCGAGCGAATACTTCCGCCGCGGGGCCGCTTTCGCGTCGCGCCGGGAATACGATCAGGCGCTACCCGCGCTGACGCGCGCCTGCGAACTGGCGCCCGATCATCCCGAGTATCTGTACCAGCGCGGTATCGTCTACTGGCATTTGCGGCAGCCCGATGCGGCGCGGGCGGACTTCGATCAGGCGCTGAAGCTCAAGCCGGATGACCTGCGGACCCTGATTGCCCGCGCCGAACTGCTGCTGCAGCGGGGCGACACCGTATCGGCCGTAGCCGATCTCGACGCGGCGGACGCGAGCGCACCCAAGCAGGCCGATGAGCGCTATGAGATGGCCCTTCTGTATCAGCGTGCCGATCGGCTGCCGACGGCCATCGCCCAAGCCACACTGTGGATCGCGTCCCACGCGGACGATGCCCGACTGCCCTTCGCGCTGAACGACAGATGCTGGCTGCGGGCGCTGGAAGGTACCGACCTGCCGCTGGCCCTCAAGGACTGCAACGCCGCACTGCGACGCACGGACCCGTCGAATCCCATATACGCGCAGGTCTCGGACAGTCGCGGACTCGTCTACCTGCGCATGGGCGCGTTCGACAAATCAATCGCCGACTACGATGCCTCGCTCAAGGTCCATCCCACGAACGCCTGGTCGCTCTATGGACGCGGAATCGCTGAACTGCGCAAGCAGCAGACCGCGGCCGGCAATGCGGACATTGGCCAGGCGACCGCCATCGCCCCGAAGGTCGCGGAGGAATTCTCCCGGCGGGGAATCGTCCCCTGAGCCGGAACAGCCGGACGCAAAGGGATGGTGGGCCGTGAAGGATTCGAACCTTCGACCAAGAGATTAAGAGTCTCCTGCTCTACCAACTGAGCTAACGGCCCGCTGATGGGGTGTGCGACCGCGTGGATCTCGCCATCGCACCGTGGCGATCCGTGGCCGGCGCGCGAAGTATAGCTGAAGCCCGCGGGTCGGGTCGCGGGCGCCGGCCCCCGGCCCGCCCGGGGGCGGATGCTATGCTTGCCCGGCCCGGCCTTGAGCACCATCGCCACGCGATAACCATGCGAAAATTCGTGCTGATCGACCATTCGCTCAAGGACGTCGGCGGCCACCACTACTCCTACGCCCGTGAATTCCTGGCCGCCGCGCGCCGCGCCGGCTTCGAGCCCGTGCTGGCGACGAACCGCCGCTTCCGCGAGCGCGGCGCGTTCCAGGACGCCGCCACGGTGCTGCCGCTGTTCCGCCACGAGAGCTATACGCCGCTGACGTTCGACATGCAGGCCTTCCGTCCGGGCGTGCAGCGTGCCAACGGCCGCCCGGGGCTCGGAGCCCGCTGGCGCGCGTACCGCCGCGCGCGCCTGGCGCGCGCGTTTGCGCGCGACTGCGGGTCGCTGTTCGGGCGGATCCGGCTCACCGCGGGCGACCAGGTATTCCTGGCGACCGCATCGGAGATCGACCTCGCGGGCTTGAGCGCGTTCCTGCGCGCCCATCGCGCGTTTCCGGCGGTCGACTGGCACGTGCAGTTCCACTTCGGGATCTTCCAGGGCCGCGATCCGGACTACGCGGCGCAGACGGCCGCGGAGCACGCACTGCGCGAGATCTTTCGCTCGGCGCTCGCCGGGCTCGAGGACCTGAGCCTGCGCTGCTACTGCACGACCGAAGCGCTGACCGCGCAGTACCGGCGTCTGGGTGTCACCGGATTCGAGACCCTGCCCTATCCGGTCAATGTCGACCTGCGTGCCGCACCGCCGCTGGGCCCGGCCGCTGCGACCGCGCCCGACTCCGGACCGGTGCGCATCGCCTGTCTCGGGCACGCCCGGCGCGAGAAGGGGCTGACGGCGCTGGCCGCCGTGATCGACGGCCTCTGGGGCGCGTACCTGCGCGACGGGCGCGCCCAGCTGCTGGTGCAGACCCACCGGCGGCGCGCGCGGCGGGAACTCGAAGCGCACGTGGCCCGGCACGGCGCGCGCGGCGCGCCCGGCGCGCCGCCGCCGCTGGTGTTCGCGCCATTCCCGCTGGACCTCGCGGGCTATACCGCGCTGGTGCGCGGCGCCGGCATCGGCCTGCTGCTCTACGACAGCGCGCGCTATTACGCGCGCTGCAGCGGAGTGCTGCTGGAACTGCTGTGCACCGGGGTACCGGTGATCGTGCCGGCGGGCTGCTGGCTGTCCGAGCAGATCGCGGAGAGCAACCAGCGTCATCTCGACGCACTCGCCACCGATGCTCGGCGCCTGTCCGCGCCCCTCACGCGCCGGGAGTTGGCGGAGGCCCAGGGGTTGCCGCAGGTTCAGGCATTGCAATGCAGCCGCGAGAGCGTGGGCTTCGAGTCCAGCCTCGACGCGCCATGCTCGCTGCTGCTGGTGCGCTATCGCGTGACCGCAGGCGGCGGTCCGGGCCGTTACCTGCGCTGGGACCTGTCCCAGCGCGATGCGGGCGGCGCGCCGCTGCCGGTCCATCCGCTCGGCAGCACGGTGGTCGGGCCGCGCGCCGCGGGCCTCGCTACCGCGGCCTTTGCGCTCGATCCGCGGGCGCGGAGCCTCGAGCTGCGGGTGTGCAACGCGTGGCATGACGCGCCGACGACGCTGGAGGTCATCGAGTGCCTCACGCGCAGTGGACCGGCAGCGCCGCTCGCGGCGGTCGGGCTCGCCGTCCACGAGAGCGCACAGGCGGCGGCGGCGCTCGATGAAATCCTGCGGCACTACGCGCACTACCGGCGCGGCGCGTCCGCGCTGGCCGGCGCCTGCGCGCAGTTCCACAACGCGGATCACCTGCTCGCCCAGCTCACCGGCGGCGTCACCGGGGAGGCCACTGGCGAGGCGCCGTACCTGCACCCCGCCGCGGCGTCCGGGCAATAGGAAGCCGGGTGGGTCCTCCGCTGCTCGTGCGCTACGGCGCCCTCGGCGACATGGTGCTGCTGACGGTCGCGATCCGGCACCTGCACCAGCGGCTCGGACAGCCCATCGACGTGCTCGGCACCGGACCCTGGACGCGCCCGCTGCTCGAAGGCCAGCCCGGGGTCGGCACCGTATACCTGCTCGACAGCCGTCGGCGGCCGCTGTGGCTGAGTCCGGCGCAGCACGCGCTGGTGCGTGCACTGCGCGCGCGCGGTCCCGGTCCGACCTGGCTGTGCGACGAGGACAACCGCAAGGTCCTGGGCCTGCTGGCACGCGCCGGGTTCTCGAGCGCGGACTGGTGCGGCCATGACGGCTTCAGCGACCTGCCCGGGCCGCACTTCTGCGACCTGTGGCTGCGTTTCGCGTACCGCAATCCCCCGGTACTCGGGGGCGCGGACCTGCCGCTGACCGCGACCGACGCGTATCCGCAGCTGCGGGTCGGCGAGGCCGGGCGCGCCGGACTCGAGCGCTGGCTGCACGCGGCCGGGATCGCGGACCGCCCGCTGATCCTGCTGCAGGCAGGCAACAAGCGCACCATGCGACGCGGTCCACGCCGCCGGCACAGCAACTCCAAGTACTGGCCCGAGGAGCGTTGGGCCGAGGTCGTGCGCGGACTGCGCGCACGGCACCCCGGACACGCGATCGCGCTGCTCGGCGTGCCGCAGGAGGCGCCGTTGAACGCCGGGATCCTGCGCCTCGCCGGCGTCGGCGAGGCCTGGAATCTCGCCCCGGAGATGACCGTGCCGCGGCTGATGGCGCTCGCCGCGCGCGCGCGCGGCATGATCTCGGTGGATTCCGGACCGGCACATGTCGCCGCCGCGCTGGACTGTCCGGTCGTCGCGCTGTTTGGAAAGGCGGGACCGGATTACTATGCGCCGCGGGGCGCGAGCGCGGCCGTGCGCTGCCTCACCGGAGAGCACGAGGGCCAGCGCAGCATCCTCGGCATCGCGCCCGAGGCGGTGCTCGAGGCCTGGGGCACCCTGCCGCTTCGACCCGACGCTGCGCACGGCCGGCCATGACACCACCTGTGACACTGCCCATCACGCTGCTGGTCATCACGCACAACGAGGCGGAGCACATCGCGCGCTGCCTGCAGAGCGTGCCGTTTGCGGCCGAGAAGATCGTCGTGGACAGCGGCAGCGAGGATCAGACCTGCGCGATCGCCGCCGCGCTCGGTGCCCGCGTGGTCCACCAGGACTGGCTCGGCTTCGGGGCCCAGCGCAATTTCGCGAGCACCCAGGCGACCCACGACTGGATCCTGTTCCTGGACGCCGACGAAGCCCTGACGCCGGAGCTGTGCGCCGAACTCACCGCGGGCCTGCCGGCGCTGCTCGAGTCGGATGCCGCCGCCGGCGTGCTGTTGCGCACGGCCTGGTTCATGGGCGCGCCGCTGCGCTTCTACCGCCTGCTGGTGCGCGAGCGCAAGGCGCGGATCTACCACCGTGCCCGCGCGCGCTGGTCCGACGTGCGGGTGCACGAGTCGCTGCGCTACCAGGGCAGCGCGCGCAGCTTCAAGGCGCCGTTCCTGCATTACCTGAACCCCACGCTGGTGCACCAGCAGCTCAAGTACCTGCGCTATGCCGAACTGAAGGCGCTCGACTGGCGCTCGCGAGCGCGTCCGACGCGGGCCTGGGAGTGGCCGTTCGTGTTCGCGGCGACGTTCGTGAAGGACTACGTGTTCCGGCTCGCGGCGCTCGACGGTACGCGCGGCTTCGTGGCCGCGTGGCTCGCGGCCGAATACGCGCTGTACAAGCGCATGCGCTACTACGAGATGGTGCACTTCCCCGATTCGGTCGCGCTCGCGCAGGCAGCGCTGCGCGCGCACCGGCTCGAGCGCTAGCGCGGGGCAGTAGAGGTGGGGTGGACGACGGGACTCGAACCCGCGACAGCCGGAATCACAATCCGGGACTCTACCAACTGAGCTACGTCCACCGTTGATCGTTGGCGCGCCCGGCAGGACTCGAACCTGCGACCACCGGCTTAGAAGGCCGGTGCTCTATCCAGCTGAGCTACGGGCGCACAGCCGCTTGAGCTGGTCGGGGCAGAGGGATTTGAACCCCCGACCCTCTGCTCCCAAAGCAGATGCGCTACCAGACTGCGCCATGCCCCGCACCCAAGCCTTCCCGAGGCGCCCAGCCCGTGCCGCGGCCGGGCCCGGCATCATACGGGCCTGCCCGCAAGCCCGTCAATTTGACGCCCCGGGACTGCGCTGCCGGCATGGCGGGGCACACCGTGCATGCGACACACTATGCGCATGGCAGCACGACTCATCGACGGCAAGGGCATCGCCCAGACGGTGCGCGCGGAAGTGGCCCGGGGCGTGGAGGCGCTGCGCGTGCGCGGTGCGCGCGTTCCGGGGCTGGCAGTGGTGCTGGTCGGCGAGAACCCGGCCTCGGCGGTCTACGTGCGCAACAAGCGCCGCGCCTGCGAGGAAGCCGGGCTGCACTCGGTCGCGCACGACCTGCCGCGCCGCCACCAGCGAGGCCGAGCTGCTGCGCTCCTGATCGACCGGCTCAATGCGGATGCGGCGATCGACGGCATCCTGGTGCAGCTGCCGCTGCCGCCGCAGATCCGCGCGCGCGCGGTCATCGAGCGCGATCGACCCGTCCAAGGACGTGGACGGCTTCCATCCCTACAACCTCGGCCGGCTGGCGCAGCGCGAACCGCTGCTGCGCCCGTGCACGCCGTACGGCGTGATGCGCATGCTCGCGCAGCTCGAGCTGCCGGCGCGGGGCCTGGAAGCCGTCGTCGTCGGGGCCTCGAACATCGTCGGCCGGCCGATGGCGCTCGAACTGCTGCTCGCCGGCGCGACCACGACCGTGTGCCACAGCCAGACGCGCTCGCTGTCCGCGGAGGTCGCGCGCGCGGAACTGCTGGTGGTCGCGGTGGGCAGGATCGGCATGGTGCGCGGCGAGTGGATCCGGCCGGGTGCGATCGTGATCGACGTCGGGATGAACCGGCAGGAGGACGGCAAGCTGGTCGGCGACGTGGAGTTCGCACCGGCGGCCGAGCGGGCCGCGTGGATCACGCCGGTGCCCGGCGGCGTCGGTCCGATGACCGTCGCGATGCTGATGCGCAATGCGCTGGAGGCGAGCATCCGGCGCCAGGGACTCGACCCGGCGAGCATCCTGCCGGCCGGTCCCGGTCGCGCCGGCTAACCGCGCTTCCAGAGCGTGCGGCCGCCGGGCTGGTCCTCGAGCAGCACGCCGGCACTCGCGAGCCGGGCGCGGATCCGGTCCGCCTCGGCGAAATCGCGGGCGCGCCGCGCCGCCAGCCGCGCTGCGATCAGCGCCTCGATCTGCGCTTCATCCGGGCCCTCCGGCGCCGTATCCGCCGCTGCACCCAGCCGGAACCACTGCTCGGCCGGCAGCTGCAGCAGTCCCAGGGGCGAGGCGAGATCCAGCAGCTCTCCGGCCAGCGCGAGCGCGCGAGGCTCGTCGTGCGCCGCGCGCGCGGCATTGATCTCGCGTGCCAGTCCCTGCAGCACCCCGAGCGCCTCGGGAGTGTTGAAATCATCGTCCATCGCCGCCTCGAAGCGTGCGCGGTGCTCGCCGGCATTCCTGGCCGGCCCCGCCGCAAGTCCGCGCAGCGCGGTGTACAGGCGCGTCAAGCGACGCGTCGGTCTGCTGCAGCAGGACGTCGCTGTAGTTGATCGGTCCGCGATAGTGGCTGCCGAGCAGGAAGGCGCGCAGCACCTCCGGGTGGCGCAGCTGCGGCAGCACGTCGCGGATCGTGAAGAAATTGTCGAGCGACTTCGACATCTTCTCGTTGTCGACGTTCAGGAAGCCGTTGTGCATCCAGGTATCCACGTAGCGGGTATCACAGGCCGCGCACGACTGGGCGATCTCGTTCTCGTGATGCGGGAACTTCAGGTCCATGCCGCCGCCGTGCAGGTCGAAATGCGGGCCGAGCAACGCCATCGCCATCGCCGAGCACTCGATATGCCAGCCGGGCCGCCCCGCGCCCCACGGCGAGTCCCAGGCCGGCTCGCCGCGCTTCGCCGCCTTCCACAGCACGAAATCGAGCGGATCGCGCTTGGCCTCGTCGACCTCGACGCGCGCGCCGGCGCGCAGGTCGGCGAGCCGCTTGCCGGAGAGCGCGCCGTAGCCCGGGAAACGGGCGACCGCGTACAGCACGTCGCCGTTGGCGGCCCGGTACGCGAACTCACGATCGATCAGCTGGCCGATCAGCCCGATGATCTGCGGAATGAACGCGGTTGCGCGCGGCTCGTGATCGGGCGGCTCGATGCCGAGCGCGGCGAAATCCTCGTGCATCGCCGCGATGAAGCGGCCGGTCAGCGCCTCGATCGGCTCGCCGCGTTCGGCCGCGCGGCGGATGATCTTGTCGTCGATGTCGGTGATGTTGCGCACGTAGGTGACCTGGTAGCCGCGGTAGCGCAGCCAGCGGCGGATCACGTCGAACACCACGTAGCAGCGGGCATGCCCGACGTGGCAATAGTCGTAGACCGTCACGCCGCATACGTACATGCCGGCGCGACCCGCGTGGATCGGGCGGAACGGCTCCTTGCGCCCGCCGAGCGAGTTGTGGATGCGCAGCATTCCGTCCTGCTCCGCCATGCGCTCAGGAGCCCGCGTGCGCGAAGTGCAGCAGCCGCGAGCGCACGCGCTCGCTCGGCATCGCGGCCAGCAGCGGTGCCAGCTCCGGCCCGTGCAGCCGCCCCGTCAGCGCCGCGCGCAACGGCATGAAGAACGCGGCGCCGCGCACTCCGGTCGCCCCGCGCAGCGCGCCGAGATCGGCCGGTTCGCGCACGGCTGCCGCCGCCGCGGCGAAGAACCCCGGACCGGCGGCCCGGGCCGCCGCCAGAGCCGGCTCCTCGTACGCCAGGGCCTCGCCGAACACGATCTGCTGCCACACCCGTGCGTCTTCCGGCAGCACGACATTGGGCCGCACTGCCTCGATGAACGCGTCGACGCTGACCGGATCCAGATCCGGTGGCAGCAACGGCGCGAGCCACGCACGCGCTGCCGCCGCGGACAGCCCGTGTACCCACTCGCGCTGCCAGTGCAGCAGCTGCGCGGGATCGAACTGCGCGGGGGCACGCTGCAGGTGCCCGAGTTCGAAGCACTGCGCCATCTGCGGCAGCTCGAGCACGCCATGCTGCGGCGTCGAGTGGCCGAGCCGGAACAGCTGGTTGCACAGCGCGAGCGGCGCATACCCCTGCTCGCGCAGCTGCGCGCAGGCTCAAGGATCCGAGGCGTTTGGACAGCGGCGCGCCGTCGGACCCGAGCAGCAGTGCCATGTGCCCGTATTCGGGGACCGGCAGCCCGAGCGCCTGCAGCAGCAGCCGCTGGCGTGGCGTGTTGCTCAGGTGATCCTCCCCGCGCAGCACGTGACTGACCTGCATCAGCGCGTCGTCGATCGCGTTGCAGAAGAAGAACGCGGCCGAGCCATCCTCGCGGCGGACGATGAAGTCGCCGATGTCGTCGGTGAGGAAGTCCTGCGGGCCGTGCACCAGGTCGTGGAACTGCAGTCGCTGGCCGGGCGGGACGCGGAAGCGCAGGCTGGCGCGACGGCCCTGCTCGCGGTACGCCTCGCGCTCGGCCGGCGTCCAGTTCGCGGCAGGTGCCGGCGTAGCGCGGCGGGCGTCCGGCGGCCAGCTGCGCGCGGCGCGAGAGCTCGAGTTCGACGCGGCGTGCAGAAGCACGGATAGACGAGCTGCGTCGCGCTCGAGCTGCTCGAAGTGGCGCTGGTAGATCGCGGCGCGCTCCGACTGGCGGTACGGGCCGTGCGCTCCGCCGACGTCGGGGCCCTCGTCCCAGCGTACGCCGAGCCAGTGCAGGTCCGCATACAGCGCCTCGAGCAAACTGTCGCGGCTGCGGGCCGCGTCGGTGTCCTCGATGCGCAACACGTGGCGTCCGCCGCGCGCCCGTGCCAGCAGGAAGTTGAACAGCGCCACGCGCGCATTGCCCAGGTGCAGCTCGCCGCTGGGACTCGGTGCGAATCGCGTGACGACGCTCGCTGCGCTCATCCGTACAATGTAGCCTAAACCCGGAGGGTTGAGCGACCCGATGCCCATACTGTTCGTCTCCGATCTGCACCTGGATGCAGCCGATCCGGCCGCGGGCGCACAGTTCCTCGAGTTCCTCGAGACCCGTGCAGCCGATGCGCAGGCGCTCTACATCCTCGGGGATCTGTTCGAGGTCTGGGTCGGTGACGACGATGATGATCCCTACCGCGCGAGCATCTGCCGCGCGCTCGCGCGCTCGGCGCGCGCGGCGTGCCCTGCTACGTGATGCACGGCAATCGCGATTTCCTGCTGCAGCAGGGTTTCGAGGCAGCGCAGCGGCACCCATCTGCTGCCCGACCCGGTCATCATCGAACTCGGCGGCGAGCCGGTGTTGCTGACGCACGGCGATGCGCTGTGCACCGCGGATCGTCCGTACCAGCTGCTGCGCGCGACCGTGCGGGCGCGCGGCTGGCAGCGCCGCTTCCTGCGCCTGCCGCTGGCGACGCGCCGCCTGCTCGCCGATCAGGCCCGCGCCGGCAGCCGCCGCCACACCGGGCGCACCGCCTACCAGATCATGGATGCGGATCAGGCGCGGTCGCCGCGGCGATGCGCGCCTGCGGCGTGCGCGTACTGATCCACGGCCACACACACCGCCCGGCGGTGCACGAATTGGCCTGGATGGCGTAGCCGCGCGCGCCGCATCGTGCTCGGTGCCTGGCACGAGCACGGCAGCTGCCTGCGTGGCGACGGACGGGCGATTCAGCCTGGAGCAGCTGCCGCGCACGGACGCGCCGGAGTGAAACCGCAGCTGCGGATCCGGTGCCGTGATCAGCTCGGCCTCGATCGCCGCCAACGCGGCGAGGCGCGGCTCCCAGGCCGCGGCGCCCTGTGGCGCACTGGCGCTGCGCGCGAGCTGCAGGTAGAGCTCGAAATGGCGGGACTCGGCCGCGTGCAGCTGCGCATAGAACGCGGCGAGCGGCGCCGGCAGGCGCGGTGCCAGCAGCGCGAAGCGTTCCGCCGAGCGCGCCTCGATCAGCGCACCGCACAGCAGCAGGTCGAGCTTGCGGGCCGGTTCGTGCGAGCGCAGCGCGGCGCGCAGTCCGGCCGCGTAGCGGCCCGGCTGCGCTCGTTCGAACGGCACGCCGAGCGCATGCATCTGCTGCGCGACCTGCTCGTAGTGGCGCAGCTCCTCGCGCGCCAGGCGCGCGAGCGCCGCACACAGCGGGCGGTCCTCGGGGTACGCGAACATCAGCGCCAGCGCACTCGAGGCCGCCTTCTTCTCGCAGTTCGCATGATCGATCAGCAGCGCGCGCCAGTCCGCGACCGCGGCCGCGAGCCAGGCCTCGCCGGTCGGGGCCGCGAGGATGCTCACGCGAGCTCGCCGTGCAGCTGCCACTCCCCGCGCGCCGCCTCGAGGGCCTCGAGCGCGGCCGCGGCGCTCGGGAATCGATCCTGCGGCAGCTTGCCGAGCAGCTGGTCCAGCAGCGGCTGCAGCCGCCGCAGGGCCCCGGGCAATCGCGGGATCGCCGCATTGCGGTGCATGTAGATGATCGCCATCGGGTTCTCGGCGTTGTAGGGCTTCTGCCCCGTCAGCAGCTCGTACAGCACGACACCGAGGCTGTACAGGTCGCTGCGTGCGTCGAGGGCCTGGCCATGTCCCTGCTCGGGACTCATGTAGTGGGGGGTGCCGAAGATCAATCCGGCATCGGTGATCTCGAGTTCGAGCGCCGCCTGCTTGGACATGCCGAAGTCGATCAGCGCGACCTGATCGTCGGCGCGCAGCATCACGTTCCCCGGCTTGAGGTCGCGGTGCAGGATACCCACCTCGTGCAGCGCGCCCAGCGCACGCGCCATCTGCGCGGCATAGCCGAGCGCCGCGGCCGTCCCCAGGCCCGCGCGCATGCGCCGGCGCAGGTCGCCGCAGGGAAAGTACTCCATCGCGAGGTAGGCATGGTCGTCGGCCACGCCGAGTTCGTATAGCCGCACGATGTTCGGGTGGTGCACGTGGCGGGCGATCTCGTATTCCTGCAGGAAGCGCGCGAACGCCTGGTCGACCCCGCCCTCGTCGCGCCTCGAGGGCGTGACCTTGAGCACCAGCAGCGCTCCGGCCTTCTCGCTCTCGGCAAGGTACAGGTGCGAGACCGAGCCGCGCGCCAGCAGCCGCGAGCAATACAT
>CAWIQV010000069.1:0-28348 GCA_963838275.1 uncultured Gammaproteobacteria bacterium
TGGATCGGCCAGGCGATCGCGCTGCGTCTGGCCGGCGCCGGTGCGTTCGTGGTCGGCACCGCCACCTCGGAAACCGGAGCCGCACGCATCAGCGCGCGCTTCGAGGAAGCCGGGCTGCGCGGCCGCGGCGCGGTGTGGAACGCCGGCGATCCGGCCTCGACCGACGCACTGGTCGCTGCGCTCGCTGCGGCCGAAGGGCTGCCGACGATCCTGGTCAACAACGCCGGCATCGCGCGCGATGCGCTGATCCTGCGCATGAAGAGCGAGGACTGGGAGCAGACGCTGAACGTGAATCTCTCGGCGGTATTCCGGCTCACCAAGGCGTGCCTGCGGCGCATGCTCAAGGACCACCACGGCCGTATCGTCAATATCGGTTCGGTCGTAGGCTCTATCGGCAATGCCGGCCAGGTGCACTATTCCGCGGCCAAGGCTGGTCTGCTGGGCTTCACGCGGGCGCTGGCGCGCGAACTGGCGAGCCGCAATATCACGGTCAATGCGGTGGCGCCGGGGTTCATCGAAACCGACATGACGCGCGCGCTACCCGAGGCGCAGCGCGCCGCGTATCTGGCGCAGATTCCTGCCGGCCGTTTCGGCACGCCCGAGGAGATTGCCGCCAGCGTGCTGTTCCTGGCCTCGCGGGAGGCCGGTTACGTGACCGGACAGACGCTGCACGTGAACGGCGGCATGTACATGGGTTGACGCGACGTCCCATGGGATGCAGTAACTGTTGATTTATCAAGTACTCGCGCGCACGCCGGGTGGCGGGTGCGGCGCCCTTACCCTACAATACGCGCCCCATGCGGATCGCGGCGCGGCGATACGACCAGGCGCACTTCCGTACCAGTCATCAGAACAGAGGACGAACACAAGATGAGCACCGTTGAACAACAGGTGAAGGCGATTGTTGCCGAGCAGCTGGGTGTGAAGGCTGAGCAAGTCACCAACGCCGCCTCGTTCGTCGACGACCTGGGCGCCGATTCGCTCGACACGGTCGAACTGGTCATGGCCCTCGAAGAGGAATTCGAGATCGAGATCCCGGATGAAGATGCCGAGAAGATCACGACGGTGCAGCAGGCGGTTGACTACATCAGCGAACGCCGCAACAAGGCCTGAGGACGGCACAGTGCCGGGCGCCGGTCGTGACCGGCTGCCGCGGTTTCCGGGAGTCTCGTGAGCAAGCGCCGTGTCGTCATCACCGGTCTCGGCCTGGTATCCCCCGTTGGCAGTACCATCGCGGAGGCCTGGGCTGCGATCCTGCGCGGCGAGAGCGGCATCGGTCCGATCACGCGCTTCGACGTGTCTGCCTACCCGACGCGCTTCGGCGGCGCGGTGCGCGGCTTCGACATTGCCCAGTACATCACACCGAAGGAAGCGCGCCGACTCGACGAGTTCATGCACTACGGCATCGCCGCGGGCATCCAGGCGGTCGCGGATTCCGGCGCCGATTTCTCGCGCCTCGACCGCGACCGTTGCGGCGTGGTGACCGGGGCCGGCATCGGCGGACTGTGGACCATCGAGCAGACGCACCAGGCATTTCGTGGATGCCGGGCGCAATCCGCGCAAGATCTCCCCGTTCTTCGTGCCCTCGACGATCATCAACATGATCTCCGGCCATCTGTCGATCCGCTTCGGGCTGCGCGGCCCGAATCTGGGGGTCGTCACCGCCTGTACGACCTCGACGCACGCGATCGGCATCGCGGCGCGCACGCATCCAGTACGGGGACGCCGATCTGGTCGTGGCCGGAGGCGCCGAGATGGCCACTACGCCGACCGGGCTGGGCGGCTTCGCGCCAGGCCAAGGCACTGTCCTCGCGCAACGATTCCCCGCAGAGCGCGAGCCGACCCTGGGACCGTGATCGCGATGGCTTCGTGCTCGGCGACGGCGGCGGCGCCGTCGTGCTCGAGGAGTATCGAACACGCCCGCGCCCGCGGGGCTCGCATCTATGCCGAGCTCATCGGCTTCGGCATGAGCGGCGATGCCCACCACATCACGGCTCCTCCGGAGGATGGTGACGGCGCTCGCCTGGCCATGGTCAACGCGCTGCGCGATGCGCGCATCGATCCCTCGGAAGTGCAGTACCTGAACGCGCATGCGACCTCGACGCCGCTGGGCGACCGGGCCGAGACCGCCGCGATCAAGCGCGCCTTCGGCGCCCACGCCCAACGCCTCGCGATCAGCTCCACCAAGTCCATGACGGGACACCTGCTCGGTGCGGCCGGCGTGGTCGAGGCAATCTTCTGCGTGCTGGCGCTGCGTGACCAGGTCGCCCCGGCCACGATCAACTATGAGAATCCGGACCCGGAGTGCGACCTGGACTACGTACCGAACGTCGCGCGGCCGATGCGGATCGAGGTCGCGGTTTCGAACTCCTTCGGCTTCGGTGGCACCAACGGCACGCTCGTACTGCGCCGGATCGGCGCCCCTTGAGTCCCGGGCGGCGCGCCCGGCGACGCGCGACGGGGAGACTGATCGATGCGGCACTTCTCCTGGCTGGTAGTTCTGCTGGTGCTGCTGGTCGCCGCCGCAGTGGGTGGCTGGTACGTCCTGGGCGAGGAGATGGATCGCGGGACGGCGTTGGCCGCGCCGGTGCGCATCCAGGTCGCACCAGGCGAGCACCTGCGCGGCATTCTCGCGGACCTGCAGCAGCACGCGGCGCTGCGCCACCCGCGGCTGGTGGAGCTGTACCTGCGGCTGCGCGCGCGTACACCGCGGGTCCAGGCCGGCACCTACGAGATTGCTCCGCATGCCAGCCCCCGCGCGATCATCGAGCAGCTCGCCGCGGGGAGGGTGGTGCTCGAGCAGCTGACCGTGATCGAGGGCTGGAGCTTCGCCCAGATGCGTCAGGCGCTCGATGTACACCCGGCCGTGCTCCATGAGCTTGCCGGGCGCCCTGAAGCGGCGCTCATGGCCGCAATCGGGCATCCCGACCAGGCGGCCGAGGGGCGCTTTTTTCCGGACACCTATCGCTTTGCTGCCGGCACGAGCGATCGCCGGATCCTGGAACTGGCCTACCAGCGCATGCAGCGCGAACTGGATCAGGCCTGGAATTCGCGCGCGGCGGATCTGCCGCTGACCGGACCCGACGAGGCGCTGACCCTGGCCTCGATCGTCGAAAAGGAGACCGGGCGCGAGGACGAACGGCCCAAGGTCGCTGCCGTGTTTGTCAACCGGCTGCGCATCGGGATGCGCCTGCAGTCCGATCCGACGGTCATCTACGGACTCGGCGCACGCTACGACGGGGATATCCACGCACGGGACCTGGCCACCGACACGCCGTTCAATACCTACACGCGCGCCGGGCTGCCACCGACGCCGATTGCGCTGCCGGGTGCGGCTTCGTTGCAGGCGGCACTGCATCCCGCGCCGATCGATGCCGTCTATTTCGTCGCCACCGGCAACGGCGATGGCACACATCATTTTTCCGCCACGCTTGCCGAGCACGACGTTGCGCTGCGCGCCTACCTGCGCAAGCTCGGTGTCTCGCCGGCGGGTGCCCGCTCTCCATGAGCCCCGCCGGAACGTTCATCAGCCTCGAGGGCATCGAGGGGGCGGGCAAGTCGACGGTGGCGCGCGCACTCGAGGCGGCGCTGCGGGCACGCGGTATCGCCGTGCTGCTCACGCGCGAGCCGGGCGGCACGCCGCTCGCCGAGCAGGTACGCGCGCTGGTACTCGGCCGTGGCGCCGAGCAGATCACGCCGGTCGCAGAAACCCTGTTGATGTGTCGCGGCGCGCGGCATCCATCTCGAGAACCTGGTGCGGCCCGCGCTTGCCCGAGGCGATTGGGTGATCTGCGACCGGTTCAGCGACGCGACCCGTGCCTACCAGGGGGCCGGTCGCGGCGTGGATCCAGTCCTGATCGAGCAGCTGCTGGCGGCCGTGCATTCCGACCTCTGGCCGCGGCGTACCCTGTTGCTGGACCTGCCCGTTGTGGAGGGCCTGGCGCGCGCGCAGGCGCGGCACGGTGCGCAGGATCGATTCGAGACCGAGAACCATCCGTTCTTCGAGCGCGTGCGCGCGCGCTACCTCGAACTGGCCGGCGCCGAGCCGCAGCGCATCCGGGTCATCGACGCGAGCGCGGCGGCCGGAACCGTCGCGCAGCGGGCGCTCGCGGCCCTCGCCGATCTGCTGCCCGCCTCCTCGCAGGTGCCCTGAGATGGCGCCGCCACCGCAGGTTCCGTGGCTGAGCGGGCAGGTCACGCAGCTGCGGCGCGCGCTCGAGGCGGGGCGGTTTCCGCCGGCGCTGCTGATCCATGATCCCGGCGGGGTCGGCGGCGACTGGCTCACGGCCTTCGCCGCACAGCTGCTGCTGTGCCGTGCGAGCCCGGCGCCGTGTGGCGAATGCCGGGACTGCAGGCTGTTCCTGGCCGGAGCCCATCCGGATGCCCATGCGGTGACGCCCCTGGAGGACTCCCGGTTGATCCGCGTGGACCAGGTGCGGGAACTGGCCGCCGCGCTGGCATTGACGGCCCATGGCGGCGGGGCCACGGTGGCCACGATCTCGCCAGCGGATGCCATGAACCAGAATGCCGCCAATGCGCTGCTCAAGACCCTCGAGGAGCCGAGGCCGGGCGCCACCCTGATCCTGGCCACTGCGGTACCATCGCGCTTGCCGGCGACCATCCTGAGCCGCTGCCAGCGCCTGGTGCTCCGGGCTCCGGGGCGTGCCGAGGCGCTGCAGTGGCTTGGCGAGCAGCGTGGCCCCGGCCCGTGGGGCGCGGTGCTGGACGTGCTCGGCAACGCACCGTTCGAGGCGTTGAAGTTCGATCCGTCCGAGGTGTCCCGGCTCGCGACCGACGTCCGCACGGCGCTCGAGGCGCTGCGCTCCGGCGGGCTCGAGGTCGCGCCGAGCGCGGAGCGCTGGGCGCGCGGCGAGCTGTTCGAGTTGCGGCTGGCATGTATTGAGAACTGGCTCACAGGGCGCATCGATGAAGCCGCGGGCGGCGCCCGCGAGTCGCCGGAATTGCGCAATGGAGCGCACTTGCCAGAATCCAGTTCGGCCATGAATATCGCCCGGCTGCTGCGCCTGCTGGACGACGTGCATGAATTGCGCCGTCTGCGGCTGACCTCGCTCAACCGCGCCTTGGCGCTCGAGCAGCTGTTGTGGACGTTGGCGGGCGCGCTCCGGGCGGGCGCGCGATGATGGGTTGTACTGCTATATCAGCCTAGGGGTCGATCGGGGAACATGGCCAAGGATTTGAATTCCAGGTCCGGCGCGAGCAAGCCGGGACTGCTCACGCTCACCATCAAGGACAAGAGCGCCCTCTACCTGGCCTACATGCCGTTCGTGAACAACGGCGGATTGTTCATACCGACCAACAGCAACTATCGCCTCGGCGACGAGGTCTTCATGCTGTTGAACCTGATGGGTGAGGACGAGAAGCTGCCGGTCGCCGGCCGGGTCATCTGGGTGACGCCGAAGGGCGCGCAGGGCAAGCGTACCGCGGGCATCGGCGTGCAGTTCTCCGACCAGGACCGCGGCCAGACCCGCGCCAAGATCGAGAACTACCTGGCCGGCGCACTCGCCGGCGACAAGATCACCCACACGATGTAGCGACCGCCGCGGCCCGGCGCGCGCGTCAGGCGCTGCGGATCGTGGCGCGGTCGGCGCTGTCGATCCCGCCACGCAGCACGTGCGCGTCGAACCCCCGCTCGACCAGGATGAACGCCGCGGCAGAACTGCGCCGGCCCGTGTCGCAATAGACGACATATGGCAGGCTGCGGTCGAGCGTCGAGATCTTCAGGCGGATGAAGTAGAGCGGGATATTGATCGCGCCGTCGATGGCGAGGTTCTGGTGCTCCGATGGCAGGCGTACGTCGAGCCAGCGTCCACCGCGCCGCACCAGCGCCTGGGCTTCGGCGTACGAGACCCACTGCACCAGCGGCTCGTTCATGAGCTCGCGGAAATCCTGCTTGTTCAGCCGCATCAGTACGCCATCGGTGAGCATCGTGACGGTCGCGTTGCGCTTGGCCTCCGAGATCAGCGCCTCCTCGCCGAAGGTGTCACCGATCGCCGAGCTCGGCGAGCTTCAGGCCGCTGCGGTTCAGCGGCGTCTCGCGCGTGACGGCGCACTTGCCGCTCACGATCGCGTAGAAGAAGTCCCCTTCGGCACCCTGCTGGATCACGGTCTCGCCGGCGCGGCAGACCACGCGCTGCATGCGCATGAAGATGGCCTGGATGTTCGCCGGCGGTATGCGATGAAAGGTCTCCGTCTGCAGCAGCGTCGTCATCCAGTCCTCGCCGGCGCTGCCCGCGAACTGCGCCTGCAGCTCGGCGACCTCGTAGGTGCCCGTCTGGTCCCAGGTGATCATCATGTCGAGCAGTTCGCTGTCGATGGCCAGGACCTCGACCGGATCGACTGCGCGCGCGGTGACCTTGCGCGGCATCTGCTGAGCCAGGCGGATTGCGGGCCTCGGGGCTGCCGGCGCGGATCATCGCCACGGTACGCGTGCCCTCGCGCAACTCCACCAGGCCTGGCAGCAGCCAGTAGACGCGCTTGTCCCGCTCGCCTTCCTTGAACAGCAGGCGGTTGGCCGGGACCTGGACTACCGCGACCTTACGGGCCAGGGCGACCAGGTTCTCCTTCTTCATCCCGTCCAATGGCGAGAACTTCCGCAGCAGCGCGACGTCGACAGCTTTTTCTTCGCTCATTGCTTCGGACCGGCCCCAGGTTGCGCAGTCTCATGCGCCCGTTGCGTTCAACCGGAGGATGGTAGCACAGGCCCTCTGGCCCTCTGGCGGGCCGAGTTCACGCCTTGGTGGCATCCACGACCCCCCGGGTCGCTGCCATGCGCGACGCGCCGCTCAGCGCAGCAGCGCCCAGCCCGGATCGGCGCGGAACCTGGCCCCGAAGCGCCGCTCCAGCTGCGCCAGCACCGCCAGGCAGGTGTCGACGCCGCGCTGCCTCGCATAGGTCAACGGCCCGCCGCGGAACGGAGCGAATCCGGCGCCGAAGATGACCCCGGCATCGACCAGATCGAGGTCCCCGACGATACCCTCGCGCGCGCACGCGACGCACTCGTTGATCATCGCGAACACCATCCGGTCGGCGAGGTCCGCCGCAGGCGTGCCCGGCAGCCGCGAACGCACCGGCTTGCCCTCGTTCCAGGTATAGAAGCCCTGGCCGCTCTTGCGCCCCAGCCTGGCCTCGCCCACGAGTGTGCGCAGCCGCTCGACGAAGGCGGGCGGCTCCTGGTGCAGCTCGCGGGTGATGATCTCCCCGACGTGCAGCACCACATCGAGGCCGACGACATCGCACAGCTCGATTGGCCCCATCGGCATGCCGAACTCGACCGCGGCGCGGTCGATCAGCCCGAAGGCGATGCCCTCGCCGGCGGCGTGCATGGCCTCGAACAGGTACGGAAACAGCACGCGATTGACCAGGAATCCCGGGCTGCTGCGGCAGGGCAGCGGCAGCTTGTCGATGCGGCGCACGAACCCGAGGGCCTGCGCGAGCGTCTCGGCACGCGTCTGCGGAGAATGCACGACCTCGACCAGCGGCATCTGCGCGACCGGGTTGAAGAAGTGCAGCCCGACGAACCGGCCCGGGTCCGCCAGCGTCGGCGTGAGCGCCTCGAGCGTCAGGCTCGAGGTATTGGTCGCGAGCAGGGCGCCGGGGCGCAGGCGCGGCTCGGCCACCGCATACAGCGCGCGCTTGGCAGCGAGGTCCTCGAAGATGGCCTCGATGACGAGATCGGCGTGCGCCGCGCCGGCACCGTCGACGTCCGGCTGCAGCCGGTCGAGGGCGGCGTCGCGCTGCCCGCGATCCGCGATACGCTTCTCGTACAGCGCGCGCGGCGCGCGCGAGCGCCGGTTCGATGAACCGCAGCTCCCGGTCCTGCAGCGTGACGCGCAGTCCGCGCAGGGCGCACCAGGCCGCGATATCGCCGCCCATGACGCCGGCGCCGACGACGTGCACGCGCTCGATCGGGGCCGCACTGCGGCCGGCCAGCGCCTTCAGGCGGTCCTGCAGCAGGAACACGCGGATCAGGTTGCGTGCGCGTCGCGCTGTGGAACAGCTGCGCGATCGACTGCGCCTCGGCCTCGTAGGCCCGCGGTCCGCTCGCGCCGTAGCGCACCCACAGCTCGATGATCGCGTACGGCGCCGGGTAGTGCGCGCGCGGCGCCCGGGCCGCCACGCGGCGTTCCAGCGATGCGCGCAGCCAGCGACGCACGCCAGGCCAGCCGAGGATCCGATCGCTGACGGCAGCCCGGCGCGGCGCCGGGGCCGCGGCGATGACTGCGCGCGCGGCGGCCGGGAGTGCGGCGGCATCGGGGAGCAGACGATCCACCAGGCCGATGCGCAGCGCCTCGGCGGCCCGCACGTTGCGCCCGCCCAGCATCAGGCCCATCGCCGCCCGGACGCCCAGCACGCGTACGCTGCGCACCGTACCGCCGAAGCCCGGGTGGATCCCGAGCTGGACTTCCGGCAGCCCCAGTGCGAGCTTCCCGTCGTCGAGTGCGAGGCGATAGCGGCACGCGAGTGCGAGTTCGAGGCCGCCGCCGAGCGCGTAGCCATGCAGCAGCGCCACCGTCGGGAAGGGCAGGGCCTCGAGCGCGGCGCATACCCGCTGGCCGAGCCGTACATGCTCCAGTGCCGCGGCCTCGGACCCCAGCGTCGTGAATTCGCGGATGTCGGCGCCGGCGATGAATCCGGATGGCTTGGCGGAGCGGATCACCAGCCCGCGCAGGCCCTGGCCCGCCAGGCCGGCAATCGCCCGTTCGCCTTCGACCAGCACGCAACGCGAGAGCACGTTGGTCGAACTGCCCGGCCGGTCCAGCGTCAGCCAGCCGATCCGCTCAGCGTCGAGCTCCAGGCTCCATGCCGCCGCGATGTCCCCGGCACTGTTGGCGGGTGCGTTCATTGCGCAACGCGCACCCGGAAGTCGCACACCAGCGGGCGGTGGTCCGAGAAGGTCACCGCCGGAACCCGGAATCCGGTCACCTCGATGTCGCGGCTCACCAGGATGAAGTCCAGTTCGACGCGCGGATTGCGAGACGGGAACGAGGGCAGGCCCAGAGTATTCGCGCTGTGCAGGCCGGCGGCCCGCATGAACAGGAAGATCTCGTTGGTGCCCCAGAAGGTGTTGAAATCACCGGCGACGATGACCGGTTTGGGCGCCGCCACCACCAGGTCGTGCAGCGCGCGCAGCTGGTACTGGCGGTGCCGGTACTTCAGCGACAGGTGGACGAGGAACACGCAGATATCGTCCAGTTCGAGCTCGATGATCAGGCGCTTGATTCCGGTATCGAAGTAGTGGAACCGCTCGCCGGTAACGCGCGGTGCGGCCAGCAGTGCATTGGCCTGCTTGCGCACGATCGGCAGCAGCTGGTTGATCGAGGCGGTGCCGTACTTGCACTGGTGCGCGGTGTAGTGCCCGACTGCATCCGCGATGTAGGTGGCCTGGTTCAGCATCCCGGTGCGTACCGAGCCGGTGTCGACTTCGACCAGGCCGACGACGTCCGGATCCTCGGAGCGGATGAAAGTCGTGATCTGCTCGAGCACCCGGCGGCTGCTGCGCAGGTAGCCGGCCCCGGGCATCGGCAGGTGGAACGCCGGGCCGGTTCCGGTGGCATAGCGGATGTTGTAGACGATCAGGCGCATGGCCGGCCCCGGGACCTCTCTATCCACGGCTCAGGTGCCCACAGTACACTGCCCCCATGTCACAGCGCGATCCCATACGGGTATTCGTGACCCATGCGTTCGAGGAGAGCGACGACTACGTGCGCGTGTTCGAGTACCTCGAGAGCGCGCGCAACTTCTACTACCGCAACTGCAGCGCACCCGATTTCAGGCCGACCATGCCCTCGCCAGACGCGCTGCGCGAGGAATTACGGCGCGAGATCACGACCGCGGAGGTGATCGTCGCGCTCACGAGCCTGGTGCCCCGGCAGCAGGACCTGCTGGTATTTCAGCTCAACTACGCCAAGGCCAGCGACAAGCCGGTGCTGCTGCTGCCGTTCTTCGGTCGCGACACCCCGCGGCTCAAGGCGCTCGACGGGCTGGTCGACGAGAACGTGACCTGGGATGAACGCGCGCTGATCGATTCGATCCGGCGCCAGGCACGCCATGAGCAGACGACGCGCTGGGATACGATAGAATTCAAGCTCGACTGAGTCTGCACCCTCAGGGGCTGGCGTTGACCTCGGCCGACAGCAGCTTCAGCAATGGTGCATTGCCGCGCATGCCGGAGCGGGAACCCGCCACCTGGTATTGCATGCCGGCGAACATGCCATACAGCCGAACCACCAGCTCGGCGTAGCGGCTCGCCTCGTCGTTCGACAGCTTGCGGATCGAGGCCTTCACGACGTGCTCGCCAGGCAGGGCGCGTGCGCGATGCAGCGCCTGGATCATCGCCGCGAACTCGGCCCCATACTCGGCCGGCAGGTCGGTCGCTATGACATCCTCGAGATGCGAGCAGTAGGCGTCGCAGAGTCGGTCCTTGATCGGGCCGGGTCCAGTCAGTGATAGGGCGGCTGCTTCGAGCCGCGCGCTCAGGTCTCTCATGTCACGCTCCGCGGGTGTGTCGACGGGTCCGCCGCCCGTGACCCCTCAGTTCTTATCCGAAGAAAACCCTGCCTCATCAAGGGGGTGTACGCCGAATATACCGCGATGCCTGTGAAACTCAATGCTTCAGGGGTCGAAACGGGCGCGATCAGGCTGTTTTTTTCCATAGCAATCAGGTCGTTCGGATTGAGTGACCCGATTCAGTGCACCGTTTAGCAACATGATATTAAACATAAGATTTATTACCTATTTATATGAATAAAATTAATTTGTATAGCGAAACGCTAGCCCGATGTCTCGGTTTTGCCGCAGGGGATTCAGGCCTCATGCATGCCAACCGCTGATGTGCAGTCTGGACACCCCGGATTCGCTCCGGAGGCGCCCGATGGCGATGTAAGGTGTAACGAATCCAGTAACCTATTAACATCTGCTGCGCCAGTTCCGTAGCCGTGAGGTGCCGATGCCCGGGAAGACACTCAAGCCACCTGCACGCACCCGCGCCTTGCGTACGCTGCAGCACCAGACCCTTCCGTCCCGAGTGCGCGCAGCGATCGAAACCGAGGTCTGGATGCGCAGCCAGCTTGCGAGGCGCGCCACGCGCTCGACGCGCGACGCGCGCTGGGCCACGAAGGACCAGGTGCACGATGAGGCAATCGGCTGGTTCCTGCGCCAGCAGCGGGCGGCGCCGCTGCTGGAGTTTCCGGCACGACGCGACGGCGATGAGGATCTGACGTTCTGGATCGATTCCCGGCTCATGCAGCAGGTGCGGCGGCAGGCGCAGCGCGACGGAGTCAAGGTCTCGCGCTTCATCGAAGCGGCGCTGGCCGCCTACGCCCGGCACCATGTGCCGCCAGAATTCACCAGCTTCCGCGAGCGCGTCGAACTCGAGGCCGAGCGGCTCTATGGGCGTGCACAGGAGGCGCTGCCGCCCGGGACGCCGCGTCGCGCTACCGCCTGATGAGCGTGCGGTCGCCGTAGTACCATGGCGGCGGCAGCTCCGTATCGCACCGCCACGCCCGCCAGCGCATGCCTTCCAGCCCCGACAAGAGTTCGTTGTTGCACTCGCTGCGCCTCGGTCCCGAGCAGCGCGAGCCGGTGCGCGCCGGTTCGAAGCGTGCGTGGATCGTCGCGGGCGTGCTGCTGCTGGTGGCAGCGGCCGCGGCCGGCGGGCTGTACCTGCGCGGCGCCGCCACCGCGGTGCAGTCCGTCACGGCGCAGGCCCGTACCCCGGGCGAGGGCAGCACGGCCATCCTGCAGGCGACCGGCTATGTCACCGCGCGCCGCGAAGCCACGGTCGCGGCGCAGATCACCGGTACCCTCACGGCGGTGCTGATCGAGGAGGGTGAGCGCGTGCACTCCGGCCAGGTGCTCGCGCGCCTGGACAGTGCGGCCCAGCTGGCGGCGCTGGCGCAGGCCAGGGCGCAGTACCAGGCTGCACAGGCGCTGCTGGTGCAGTTCCGCTCGCAGCTGCAGCAGGCGCGGCGCGACCTCGCGCGCAACGCGGATCTCGAGGAGCGACGCCTGGTGTCCACCCAGGCGCTCGAGACCGCGCGCACCCTGGTGGACTCGTTGGGCGCGCAGGCCGATTCGCAGCAGCGGCAGGTCGAGCTCGCCCAGGCCGGCATCCAGGCGGCGCAGGTGCAGCTCGATTACACGACGATCCGCGCGCCATTCGATGGCGTGATCATCGCCAAGGCGGCCCAGACTGGCGAGATCATCTCGCCGATCTCCGCCGGCGGGGGCTTCACGCGCACCGGCGTTGGCACGATCGTCGACATGGATTCGCTCGAGATCGAGGTCGATGTCAACGAGGCCTACATCAACCGGGTGCGGGCCAATCAGCCCGCGCAGGCGGTGCTCGACGCCTACCCGGACTGGACCATTCCCGCGCACGTGATCGCCATCGTGCCGACGGCGGACCGCAGCAAGGCCACGGTGAAGGTGCGAGTCGGGATCGACCAGAAGGATCCGCGGGTGCTGCCGGACATGGGAGTGCGCGTGTCGTTCCTCGAACGCGCGGCCGGCGGGGGCGATGCGGCCGCGGCGGGCGATGCGGCCGCGGCGGGCGGGGTGCTGGTGCCCGGCTCGGCGATCGTGACGCGCGACGGGCATGCGGTGGTGTTCGCGATCGACGGCCAGAGCGTGCATGCGCGCGCGGTCGGCGTCGGACCGGACCATGGAGACCTGCGCCTGGTGACCGGGATCGAGCCCGGGGCGCGCCTGGTGCGGGCGCCCGGTGAGCGACTGCAGGACGGCGCGCGCGTTACCGTGGCGGGACCCTGAGCCGTGGCCGCATGAGCGTGCTGGTCCGGATCCGCGGCCTGAGCAAGGTCTATCAGCGAGGCGCCCAGCAGGTCGAGGTGCTGCACCACATCGATCTGGACATCGAAGCCGGTGATTTCGTCGCGCTGATGGGTCCGTCCGGATCGGGCAAGACGACGCTGCTGAACCTGATCGGTGGGCTGGATTCGCCGACGGAAGGCGAGATAGCGATCGCCGGACAGCGGATCGATCGCATGGGCGAGACCGCACTCGCGCAGTGGCGCGCCGCCACCGTCGGCTTCGTGTTCCAGTTCTACAACCTGCTGCCGATGCTCAGCGCCCGCAGGAATGTCGAGCTGCCGCTGCTGCTCACGCGTCTCAATGCTGCGCAGCGCAGGCGCAACGCGGAGGTGGCGCTCGAGCTGGTGGGCCTGTCAGACCGCTCGGCCCACAGGCCGGGCGAACTCTCCGGCGGCCAGCAGCAGCGCGTCGCGATCGCCCGCGCCATCGTGTCGGATCCGATGCTGCTGGTGTGTGACGAGCCCACCGGGGACCTGGACCGTCAGGCGGCGGTGGAAGTACTGGGACTGCTGCAGGAGCTCAACCGCGACCATGGCAAGACCGTGATCATGGTGACGCACGATCCGAAGGCCGCCGAATACGCGCGTCACACGCTGCATCTGGACAAGGGCACGCTGGTGCAGCACCAGGCCGCGGTAGCACCGTGAAATACCTGCACCTGGTCTGGGCCGCGCTGCTGCGGCGGCCCGCCCGCACCGGCTTCACGCTGGTCTCGGTACTGGCCGCGTTCCTGCTGTTCGGGCTGCTCGATTCGGTACGCGACGCCTTCGCGAACGCCGGCGACAGCGTCGCCGGCGTCGACCGGCTGATCACGATCTGCAAGGCCAGCTTTACCCTGCAGCTCCCGAAGAGCCTGGATGCGCGGATTGCCGCCGTGCCGGGGGTCGCGAAGGTCAGTTATGCGAACTGGTTCGGCGGCATCTACCAGGATCCCAAGAATTTCTTTGCCAACGAAGCGGTGGCCGACGACTATCTGGACCTGTTCCCGGAGTTCGAGCTGCCGGCGGCGCAACGCCAGGCCTTTCACGATACGCGGACCGGCGCGGTGGTCGGGGAAAGCCTGGCGCAGCGCTTCCATTGGGCGATCGGGGACAAGATCCCGCTGCAGGCGACCATCTTTCCGCAGAAGAGCGGCAGCAACGTATGGACCCTCGATCTGGTCGGCATCTACCGGATCCGCGATCCGAAGCAGAAGGGGCAGGAGAACCTGCTGCTGTTCAACTGGAACTATTTCGACGAGGCCAGGGCGTTCGGCAACGGCAGTGTCGGCTGGTACGTCGAGCGGGTCACCGACCGCTCGGCGACCGACCGCATCGCGGCCGGCATCGACGCGCTGTCGGCCGATTCGGACCACGAGACCAAGAGCCAGAGCGAGCAGGCTTTCAACGTCGCCTTCGTGAGCCAGTTTGCCGACATCGGACTGATCGTCGGGGCGATCATGGGGGCCGTGTTCTTCACGCTCATCCTGCTCACCGGCAATACGATGGCGCAGGCGGTGCGTGAGCGCATTCCGGAGCTGGCCGTGCTCAAGACCATCGGCTTCTCCGCGCGCAGCGTGCTCGCGCTCGTGCTCACCGAGTCCGTGCTGCTGCTGGTGCTCGGCAGCACGCTGGGCCTGCTGCTCGCCATGCTGGTGGTCAGCGGCGTGCGCGCCGCGATCGGCACCGCGGTGCCGATGGTGCCGGTAGATGCGGCGATCTGGGCGCGCGGCCTGCTGCTGGCGATCCTGATAGGTCTGGTCGTCGGCGCGCTGCCGGCGCGGCGTGGCATGCGTCTGCGCATCGTCGATGCGCTCTCGGGCCGCTGAGGTCGGGCGGGAATGCAACGGGTCCTGCGCGCCATCGGTGCCCTGGCCGGCGGGCTGCTCCGGCTGCTGGGGGTGGCGCTGCCCATCGTGCTGCTGGCCGAACTGCCGGGGGTGGTGCTGGCGGTGCTCGCGCTGCTGTTCGCGCTCGCCATCGCGTTCACACGGCGCGGTGCGCAGATCCGATCCATCACCTGGATGGGCCTCGCCACGATCCCGCAGCGACTGGGCTCCTCCGCGGTCGTGGTCGTCGGCATCGCGGGAGTCGTCGCGGTGCTGGTAGCGCTGCTGGCGATGGCAGCGGGGTTCGAGGCGACGCTGCGCGAGACCGGCAGCGACGACACGGCGATCGTGGTGCGCGCCGGATCACAGACCGAGATCAATTCGCAGCTCTCGCATGAGGTGGCGACGCTGGTTTCCCAGGCGCCGCAGGTCCTGCACGATCCGACCGGCCGACCGATCGCTTCGGCGGAGCTCGTGGTCGTGGCATCGATACCGAAGCGCAACACCGGACTGGATGCGAACGTCGAGTTGCGTGGCGTCGGCGAGCAGGCCTGGGCGCTGCATCCGCAGCTGCGCATCATCGATGGCCGCCGGTTTCGCGCCGGACTGCGCGAACTGATCGTCGGCAAGGGCGCGCGCGAGCAGTTCGGCGGCGTCGACGTCGGCTCGACGCTCAGGCTGAATGGACAGCTGTGGAGCATCGTCGGCGCGTTCCAGACCGGCGACGCTCATGATTCCGAGATCTGGGGCGACGTCGAGGTCGTCGGATCCACCTATCGACGTGGCAGCGCGGTGGCGTCGGTGACGGCGCGGCTGACCGATCCGTCCGCGATCGACGCGTTCCGCGCGGCCCTGGCCAGCGATCCGCGACTCCAGGTCGACGCCAGCACGACGCGGGCATACTACAACGCGCAGTCCGAGCAGCTCTCGCGGCTGATCCGGATTCTCGGCACCACGGTTGGAGTCATCATGGGTGTGGGTGCGGTGTTCGGGGCGCTCAACACGATGTACGCGACGGTCGCGACGCGCGCGCGCGAGATCGCGACGCTGCGCGCCATCGGCTTCGGAGGGCTGCCGGTCGTGGTCGCGGTGATCCTGGAGACCATGCTGCTGGCCGCGCTCGGCGGCGCGCTCGGGGCCGCGCTCGCCTGGCTGGTGTTCCATGACTTCACCGCCTCGACGCTGGGAGCGAATTTCAGCCAGGTGGTGTTCGCGTTCCAGGTCTCGCCCGCACTGCTCGCCGAGGGCCTCAAGTGGGCGCTGGCGATCGGCCTGATCGGCGGCCTGTTCCCGGCGCTGCGCGCCGCACGCATGCCGGTCACGGCCGGACTGCGCGAACTCTAGCGTCGCGCTCCGGGTGTCGCGACCGTCAGCACGATCTTCCCGACGTGCTCTCCGGCCTCCAGCAGCCGGTGCGCGTCGGCGGCCTGATCGAGCGGAAAGGTGCGCTCGATCACGGCCCGGATGCGGCCGGCTTCGATCAGCGGCCACACCTGCGTACGCAGCTGCTGCGCGACCTCGCCCTTGAATTGCGCGCTGCGCGGCCGCAAGGTCGAGCCGGTGATCGTCAGCCGCCGGCGCATGAGCAGAGCCAGGTCCACCGGCGCACGCGCTCCGTGCAGGAACGCGATCATCAGCAGCCGGCCCTCGATCGCGAGGCACTGCAGATTGCGCTCCACGTAGTCGCCACCGACCATGTCCAGGATCACGTCGACGCCCGACTGGTCGGTCGCGCCGCGGATCGCGGCGACGAAGTCCTGCTCGCGGTAGTTGATCGCGAGTTCGGCCCCGAGTCGCAGGCACGCGGCACACTTATCGGCGCTGCCGGCGGTGGCGAATACGCGATGCCCGCTCGCGGCAGCGATCTGGATCGCCGCGACTCCGATGCCCGAAGCGCCCCCGTGCACGAGCAGAGATTCGCCGGCCTGCAGGCGTCCGCGGCCGAAAACGTTCGAGTACACGGTGAAGAACGTCTCGGGCAGCGAAGCCGCCTCGGTCATCGACAGTCCCGGCGGCACCGGCAGCGCTTGCGTGGCCGGCACGGCACAGTACTGCGCATAACCGCCGCCATTGGTCAGTGCGCAGACCCGATCGCCGATCCGCCACCCGGACGCCGCTACGTCGATGGCGATGACCGTGCCGGCGATCTCGAGTCCAGGCAGGTCCGAGGCATCGGCCGGCACCGGATAGTTGCCGGCGCGCTGCAGCAGATCCGGTCGATTGACGCCCGCCGCCTCGACCTGGACCAGGATTTCGCCCGGCCGCAGGGTCGGCAGCGGCCGCAATGCCGGATGCAGCACCTCGGGACCGCCGGGCTGGCGGATCTCGATCACTTCCATCATTGCGGGCGGGGGATCCATCGTGCCTTCCTGTTGCCGGCGCCATCCTAACCCGTGGTGCAGCCGATGCGTCGGGCCTTGTCAACCGGGGACTGCGCTTCGGCGTTATACTCGGCTGGACTTCATGGAGGGTGCCGCCATGCTGCATGCATCGCGTCCAGGCGCCGCTCGCGCCGTCGTGATTTCGACCCTGCTGTGGCTGGGCGCAGGGCAGGCGTTGAGCGCTTCCGAATCGCCAGCAGCCGCGGACCAGCCGGCAACGGCCGGACAGACCGCTGCCGGGGCGAGCGCGGAACGCAGCGCGTGGAAGCATCACCACGCGGCCTTCCAGTACTACGGCCTCACGGCGCTCTATACGTGCGATGGCCTGGAGGACAAGGTCAAGCAGATCCTGCTGTTCCTCGGTGCGCGCAAGGACGCCCAGGTGCAGGCGACTGGTTGCTTCCGTGGACCGAACTCGCCGAGCCACGAGGCGTTCGTGACGGTCGACTTCGACACGCTGCAGGCGGCACCGGAGTCCAGTGACGCCGATATCGTGCAGGCTCACTGGGCCGCGACCCAGGTCACACCGCGCCGTCCCCAGTTCATGGACGAGGGGGACTGCGAGCTCGTCGACGGCATGCGGGCCGTGGTGAAGGAAGGATTCAGCTGGCGTGGGCTCGACTACAACGCGAGCTGCGTGCCATACAGTCTCACGCTCGGCGGCTTCAACGTGCGCGGGGAAGTGCTGCGGCCCACCGTCCCCGCTGCGGCGCACTGAACCTGCCCACGGCGCGACCGGGCTCAGCCGGTACCTGCGAAGGCCTCCTGGCGGGCATGCCGCTGTGCATAGCGACGCGCCAGGATGCCGCACACGAGCAGCTGCAGCTGGTGGTAGACCAGCAGCGGCAGCATCAGCAGACCGAGCGACGCTCCCCCGCCGAACAGGACCTGCGCGATCGGCGCGCCGCTGGCCAGGCTCTTCTTGGAGCCGCAGAACACGGCGGCCACTTCATCGGCATGTGACAGCCGCAGCCAGCGCGCCCCGAGCCGCGTGAGCGTCAGCACCAGCGCCAGCAGCAGCGAGGCCAGCACCAGGATCTGCAGCAGTACCAGCGGCCCGTAGCGGGACCAGATGCCCGCCAGCACCGAATCGCAGAATGCGACATAGACGATCAGCACGATGACGCCCTGATCGGCGTGGCGCAGCAGGCGCTGCCAGCGATGCAGCACGGCGTGCAGCAGCGGTCGCAGCACCTGTCCCGCGGCGAACGGCAGCACCAGCTTCAACGTGACGTCCTCGATCGCGGGCAGGATCGGCAGCGGATGCATCTCCGTCGCGCTGACCAGGCCGACCAGTACCGGCGTGAGCACCATGCCGATCAGTCCGGAGAGCGTCGCATCGAACACCGCACCCGCGACATTGCCCCTGCCGATGCTGGTCATCGCGATCGATGATGAGATGGTCGACGGCAGGGCGCACAGGAAGAACATGCCGAGCCGCACATCGGGGCTCAGCAGCCGGCGCGCTCCAAAGAACAGCAGCAGGCCGAGCAGCGGGAACAGCAGGTAGGTGCTGAGCTGCACGAACAGGTGCAGCCGCCAGTTGGCCGCACCGGCCCGCAGCGCCGCCGTGGACAGCTCGGTCCCGTGCAGGAAGAACACCAGCGCGATGCCGAGCTGGGTCACCCGTCCGAGCTGCAGTGGTCCGTGCGAAGCGCCAACCAACGGGAACAGGCACGCGAGCGCCACCGCGCCGAGCATGCTGATCAGGAACCCGTCTGCCTTCACGGTGCTCATCGTGCCACACGCCGCGGCGGCCCGAAGCCGGAACGCGCAGCGCCGTGCGCGTCCGCGCTGCGCCGACGGTGCACTCGGCGCACGCAGCCCCGTGTTGCGCCCTAGCTACGGCTGCACTACACTAGTCAAACAGTTGTTCGATTATTGCGCGGCTGGGTAACATGTACGCGCAATGCCGGGATCGCCATCGTGCTGCCCGGAAAAACGGCTGGTCAATGGGGGCAATGCAATGAAGATTTCCGGAATGCGAGTCCGCGCAGCGGTCGCAATGGCGCTGGCGTGCGCGCTCGGTGCCACGGCCGCGCACGCACAGTCTGCGGCGCCGTCGGCCGCGACACCTCAATACAAGACTTCCTGGGATGAATACCTGGCCATGAAGGCCAAGGCGCACGGCGGTACCAAGGTTACCTGGGACAAGCTTCCGGACTGGACCGGGCTGTGGACGCGTAATTTCGACGCCGGCCTCGCCTTCGATCCCAAGCAGAAGAGCCAGGCGGAGACCACCGCGGTGCTGACTCCCGCCTACAAGAAGTTGCACGACAAGAAGGTCGAGGACTTCAACACCAAAGGCATCGAGTGGGATCAACTGAGCTACTGCCTGCCGGCCGGTTATCCGCGCTGGCTCACCGAGCCGTTCCTGCGCGAGTTCGTGCTGCGGCCGGAGGAAGCCTGGCTGATCAACGAACAGCTCGAGGAGATCCGGCGTGTCTACACGGACGGACGCGGCCATATCCCGGACGACGAGGCCTATCCGCTGTGGGAGGGCGATTCGGTGGGATTCTGGGATGGTGACACGCTGGTCGTGCACACCAACAACCTCAAGCCGGGCGAATACCAGCGCCTGCAACCCGACTACAGCGACAAGGTGACCACGGTGGAGCGCTGGCGCAAGGTCAGCCCGGACCTGATCGAGGATGCCGTCGACGTCTATGATCCCGAGGGTCTCGCGAAGCCCTGGCACGTGGTGCAGAAGTACGAGCGCGTGAAGACACCCGATCTGCGCATCAACTACTGGTCCTGCGAGGAAAACAACAACGTCGTCAAGACTCCCGACGGTTCGACGCAGTTCATCCTGCCGGGCGAGCCGGGCTACAAGGATCCGAACAAGCTGCTCGATACATTGTCCGGAGCGCAGCCCAAGGCGAAGTAACGGTCCGGATGCATTGCCAGGGTCACGGCCCTGGCGACTGGTTCAGAACGGAGGATGCACACATGAACAGGGTATATGTCGGGGCGGTCGCCGGTTCGATACTGGCGGTAGCCGTCACCACGCCGGCCGTCGCCCATCATTCGGCTGCGATGTTCGACATGGACAAGACGATCAGCGTGAAGGGCACGGTCAAGGACTTCCAGTACACGAATCCGCACTCGTGGCTGATCGTCGTGGCGCCAGGCGCGGACGGCAAGGATGTGGAATGGAGCTTCGAGGCCGAAGGCCCGAGCACGCTGCTGCGCAATGGCATCAAGAAATCGTCACTGCCGCCTGGCGAGAAAGTCACGGTGCGCACCCACCCGATGAAGGATGGACGACCGGCCGGCGCCTGGATCGACCTGACCCGAGGTGATGGCACGGTACTGGATCCGCACGGCGGAGTGCCGGCGGTCGCGACCCCCGGTGCGGGCGCGAGCGCGCCGGGGAAGTAGCCTGAACCCGCTGGCGGCGGCGTAGCGACGCGTCACGATGCGCATCGGCGCGGCGGCCTGGATGGCCGCCGCGCCGCCCGGCACGATCCCCGCCTGCGATGAGCTGTCACCGGCTGGCGCTGCGCCACGGCGCGCCCGGGACCCCAAAGCGAGATACCGGATGTTGCATGCCTTTGCCGCCTGGCCATTCGCGTCGTGGCTCGCGACCACCGCGCTGAGCAAGCTGTTCCAGGACGTCCTGTGGATCATCCCGGTCTCGCAGTGCGTGCACATCGTCGCCATTTCGGTGCTGGTCGGGTCGGCCCTGGCGATCAACCTGCGGCTGCTGGGGCTGTGGTTCCTCGATCGCTACATTTCGGAGCTCGCGCGCAGCCTGCTGCCGTGGATGTGGGGTGCGCTGTTCGTGCTGGTGCTCACCGGCTTCGTGCAGACGACGGCCGAACCCGTGCGCGAGTTCCAGTCGCCGTTCTTCTGGACCAAGATGACGCTGCTGGCGTTGGTCGTGCTGCTCAGCGCGGCATTCTCCGCCTCGATCGGTGCGAACGCGGAGCGCTGGGACGCGGCGGTGACACGGCCGGCCGGTGCCAGGACGTTCGCGATCCTGTCCTCGGTGCTCTGGATCGGCATCATCGTGTGCGGCCGCTTGATCGCCTATACGTGGATCCTGCCGCAGGCCCAGTGAACCGGCCGCAGGCACAGTGAACCGGCCGCAGGCACAGTGGAGGCACTGCCAATGAGCATCACCAGCCTCTTGACGGCGCTGCAGGATCTGCCGCTCTCGGCAGCGATCCGCGGCGAGGCCGCAGGCAGCGAGTGGGATTTTGCGATCGTCGAGATCCTGCACGTGCTGTCGCTGGTCGTCGTGTTCGGTGCCATCGCGATGCTGGACCTGCGGCTGATCGGATGGTCGGCGCGCGGCGTTTCGATCAGGCGACTGACCGACAACATCGTGCCGGTGACCTGGGTCGCCTGGATCTGCGCCGCGCTGAGCGGAACCGTGCTTTTCATGGCCAAGGCGGTGACCTACCTGAACCTGCTGCAGTTCCAGCTCAAGTTCCTGATGATGGCGCTGGCTGCCCTGAACATGCTGGTGTTTCACTTCGGCGCGTACCGGCGGGTCGCTGACTGGGATACGGCACCGGTTCCGCCGCCGGCCGCGCGCCTGGCCGGAGCGCTGTCGCTCGTATTCTGGATCGCGGTGGTTTTCTGCGGGCGCTGGATCGGATTCGCCATCCGGTGATCCGCTCCCTCCGACGGCTGCTGATCGGTCTGGTGCTGCTGCTCGCGATCACCGCCGGCGTCGCGGCCTGGGCGGAGCGGCGCAGCACGCAGGCGCTTCTCGTGCGCTCCGAGCCACAGCAGATCCTGAAGGATCCCGGCCTGCTCCAGGCAGCGCTGCGACTGGCGGCGCCCCTCTATCGGCGGCATTGCGCGGCCTGTCATGGCGTCGCGATGCAGGGGGACCCGGCGCACGGAGTCCCGGACCTCGCACGCGGGGCATGGCTGTACGGCAACGATCCGGTGGACGTCGAGCATACGATCTACTACGGGATTCGCTCCGGGCACCCGAAGGCGCGTAACCTCACGGACATGCCGGCGCTGGTGCGCACCGGCCAGATCAGCGCGCAGGATGCGGCCGACGTGGTCGAGTTCCTGCTGGGCGTGGCGGGCCGGCCGCATGACGAGTCCGCGGCGCAGCGGGGGCGGGCGATCTACTACAACAAGGGCAATTGCTTCGACTGCCACGCACACGATCTGCGCGGGGTCGTGGATTACGGCACTCCGGCACTGACCGGGCCGGTGTACCTGTACGGCGGTGAGCGCGCGACGCTGTACCAGAGCGTCCTGAACGGACGGCACGGCAAGTGTCCGGCCTGGTTCGGCCGGCTCACTCCGGTGCAGATCCGCGCGCTGGCGCTGTACCTGGTGGCGACGCCGCGCCTGCGCGCGGCGAGCCACTGACGCGGCCAGCACGTGAACGGCGAGGACGCATTCTTCGACGTCTCGCGGCCCTCCGTGCGCCGCTCGATGGTCCTGATGGCGGGCGGCGCGCTGATCGGACTGCTGATCGCCGGCTACGGGCTGTTCACGGCCAAGGGCACGCGCTCGCGAGGGGTGCCGCCCGAGGCGGTTGCGCTGGTCAACGGCCGCCCGATCCTGCGCAGCGACTTCATGGCGCAGGCGCAGGCGCAGTTCACGCTGCCGTTTGCGCAGACCAGCGCCGCGCAGCGACGCAAGACGCTCGATGACATGATCGATGAGGAGCTCATGATGCAGCGTGGGCTCGAGATCGACCTGCCCAGCTACGATCCGGACGTACGCAATGCGCTCGTAGCCGGCGTGGAACTCGAGGTCAGCGCCGATGCGCTCGCGCAGCAGCCGACCGAGCAGGAGCTGCGGCAGTACTACCAGGCGCACCAGGATCGCTATTCCTCCGAAGGGGTCATGCAGCTGCGCGACCTCGTGGTGGGACGCGGCGCCGGTCACCCGGCGGGCGCGGCACGCGCGGTCGCCGGCGCCGCGGTGGCCGCGCTGCGCAATGGCGCGGGGCTCGCCGAGGTCATCCGGCAGTACGGCCTCGCCGATTCGGGGCGCTTCATGGATTCCGGGCACGTGGATACCGGTAACCTGTTCCAGTTCGCGGTGCGCGCGAAGCTCGATGACGCGCTGTATCGTGCGGCGATTGCACTCAAGGACGGGGAGGTCTCCGATCCGGTCGAGGAGCCCGATGGCGTACACCTGATCGCGATGGTGCGTCACGAGTTTCCGGTCGCCCAGAGTTTCGAGGACGCACAGAACAGGGTATTCACCGACTTCAAGAAGGAAGCGCAGGACAAGGTGCTGCAGGCGAATCTCCGATACCTGCACGGCCGTGCGGACATCGCACTGGCGCCAGAGTTCGCGCGATGAGGCGCGCGCTGCGCTGGGCGCTGCTGCTCGCGCTGGCCTGCTGGGGCGGGGCGGCCGCGGCGCACACCAAGAGCACCAGCTATTCGAACTGGCGGATCGACGGGCGGCTCGTGCACCTGTCATTCACCGTCCCGCTGGTCGAGAGCGCACGGCTGGACCGCCCCGGGGAGACCCAGCCGACCAACGAGCGCCTGGCGCAGTACCTCGGGCAGCGCCTCACCGTCAGTGCCCAGGGCCAGGATTGCCCGCTGACCGGGCCGCCGCGCCCGCTGGCGGCGACCTCCCAGTTCCGGCGCTTCGAGATGACGTTTCAGTGTCCGGCCGTGACCGGCATCGCGCTGCACTCGGCGGTGTTCTTCGACCTGGTGCCCTCGCACGTCTCGCTGGCGCAGATCCAGACCGCCGACGGCAGCCTGATCCAGCAGCTGTTCACGCAGGACCACCAGACCCTGCAGACCGGTGCCGGGGACGAGACCATGCGCGATGCCGGCTTCCTGAAATACGTGCAGATGGGAATCATGCACATCTTCACCGGCGTGGATCACATGTCCTTCCTGCTCGGGCTGGTGCTGATCTCGCGGCGGCTGCGCGATCTGGTGTTCGTGGTGACCGGCTTCACCATCGGACACAGCGCGACCCTGGCACTCGCAGTCACCGGAATCATCCGCCCGCACGCGGAGTTCATCGATGCGCTGGTCGCCCTCACGATCGCGATGATCGGCGCCGAGAACATCGCCGTCGCCACCCGCCGACCCGGCGTCGTGGCCGCCAGCGTCGGCGGCGCACTGCTGCTGATGGCCGCCGGCAGCTACGCCGGCCTCGGCGGCCTGCCCGCGCTGCTGCTGCTCGGTGCCGGGCTGTTCGCCGCGAACTACCTGATGCTCTCCGGGCACCTGCGCGATGCGGCCCGCCTGCGCATGGTCGTGACGGTGGTGTTCGGACTGATTCACGGCTTCGGCTTCGCCGCCGACCTGCTGGAGCTGCGCCTGCCGAGTGCGCAGCTGCTGAGCATCCTGCTCGGCTTCAATCTCGGGGTGGAAGTCGGCCAGCTCTCCCTCGTGCTCCTGAGCCTGGGGCTCGTCGCGTTGCTGGTGCGCGCGCGGCTCGCCATGCCGCGCCCGATCGTGGTGGATACGCTGTCGGCCGGGCTGGTCGGGCTCGGAACCTACTGGTTCATCGCGCGCAGTTACGCCTGAGGCGGGGCGATGCAGGTCTCAGACCGGCCATGGCCCCGCTCCGGTCCGGCCGGCCACTGTGACGCAGTCGAACGTCCGGCCGGGCCCGCGCGCCGAGAATCCCCGGATTGCTGGCAGGGAGTGCCGCGGGAGATGCCGGTCGGAGAGTCAAGAATGGTGCTGCCGGCGTGGCGCAGGCGGGCGTGATGGCGGCACCGATGCCCGCGGCAGAGGGACTCACGATCGACTCCCCGCACCAGCCGCAGATCCTCGCGACGCGGCCCGATGAGCCGTCCGAGGCGCTCACGCGCGCGGCCGCGCTCGCGACCGCGATGCCCATCGCGCTGCTCAGTCTGGTGGAATCCGGCCGGCACAGGCTCGAGGCGGCCGTCGGCTGGAGCGCGGGGCGGCAGGCACCGCTCGCCAGCTCATTCTGTGCGCAGGCCATGCTGGGAACGGAGATCCTGGAGATCGGGGATGCGAGCCTCGATCCGCGGTTTGCCGACGACGCGCTCGTGACCGGCCCGGCCGCAATCCGCTACTGCGCCGCGGCACCACTCACCCTCGAGGACGGCAGCCGCGTCGGCGCACTGTGCGTGCTCGACCGGGTTCCGCGGCGCCTCGGGCCCGAGCAGCTCGAGATCCTGCGGGCGCTCGCGCGCGCGGCTGTCAGCGCGCTGCAGCGGCGCAGCGTCCCGCCGCCGCCCGACGCGGCCGGTGCGTTCGCGGACAGCGAGGCGCGATTCCGCACGCTCAGCGACTGTTCACCCGTGGGCATCTTCATGTCCGATGCCGCCGGGCGGTACGTGTACACGAATGAGCGCTGGCAGCGCATCAACGCGCTGGGCTGCAGCCAGGCGCTCGGTACCGGCTGGCTGCAGAACGTGCATCCCGATGACCGCGCCCACGTGCAGTCCGAGTGGACGCGCGTGACCGCCCTGGGCAGCGACCATGCGCTCGAGTACCGCATCCGGCGTCCAGACGGCTCGGAGCTGCGCGTGAACTGTCGCGCGCGCGCGGTGCGCGATCCGGGAGGCCGGATCGAATGCTATGCGGGCTCACTCACCGACATCACCGGGCGCTGGGAGGCCGAGCAGGCCCTGCAGCAGGAGCGACGACGCCTCGCCTTCATCATCGACGGCACGCAGGCAGGAACCTTCGAATGGAACGTGCAGACCGGGGAGATCAGGCTCAACGAACGTTCCGTGCAGATGATGGGCTACGAGCCGGCGGAATTCCGCGCCATCACGGCCGAGCAGGCCGCGGCGCAGATGAACCCCGAGGACCTGGCCCGCGCGCGCGCGAGCATGGAACGCCACCTGAGCGGGGAAGCCAGGTCCTATGAATGCGAAGTGCGCGTGCGTCGCCGCGACGGGCAATGGTACTGGGAGCTGCAGCGCGCCCGGGTGCAGACCTGGACCGCCGACGGACTGCCGGAATGGCTGTGCGGGATTCATCTGGACATTACCGCCCTGAAGCTGCAGGAAGAGGAACTGCGCAAGAGCGAGCGCTTCCTCCAGCGCAGCGGCGCGGTGGCCGGGGTCGGCGCCTGGGAAGTGGATCTGCGCACGCAGGAACTGGTCTGGTCGGCGGTGACCTGCCGCATCCATGGCGTGCCGGTCGGCTACCGGCCAACGGTCGCACAGGCGATCGGGTTCTACGCCCCGGAAGCCAGGTCGGTGATCCAGACTGCGGTCGACCGCGCGATTGCCGACGGGGTCGAATGGGATCTGGAGCTGCCGCTGATCCGCGCCGACGGGGCGCGCATCTGGGTGCGCGCGACCGGGGCCGTGGAGCGGGAGGACGGCGCTGCGGTGCGGCTCGTCGGCGGATTCCAGGATGTCACGGAGTCGCGCCGGCTGCGCGCGGAACTCAACGAGCAGCACGAGCTGCTGCGCGTCACGTTGCAGTCGATCGGCGATGCCGTCATCACGACGGACGTCGGTGGGCGGGTGGCATGGCTGAACCCGGCGGCGGAGCGCATCACCGGATGGTCGGACGGGGAGGCGCGGGGCCGGCTGCTCGGAGACGTGTTCTGCGCACGGCATGAGCAGACGCGCGAACCCGTGGCGCAGCAGTGGGCGGATTGCCTCGCGCATCGCGGCGTGGCCAGTCGGACCGAAGAGCTGATACTCGTGTCACGCTCCGGCGAGGAGTTCGGCATCGAGGCTTCGTCGTCGCCGATACGCAATGAACATGGCACCATGCTCGGCGTCGCGCTGGTGCTGCGCGACGTGACCGAGCAGCGGCGCCTGTCCGGCGAGCTGCACTACCGCGCGACGCACGACGCGCTCACGGGGCTGCTCAATCGCAGCGAATTCGAGACCCGACTGAGCCGCGTGCTGCAGCTGGCCAAGGACGATTCGAGCCAGCACGCGCTGCTGTACATCGACATCGATCGCTTCAAGCTGGTCAACGATTCCTGCGGCCACTCCGTCGGGGACCAGATGCTGCAGCAGGTGGGGCGGCTGCTGGCCGGCGCGGTCCGCGCCCAGGATCTGCTCGGCCGACTCGGTGGCGATGAGTTCGCCGTGATCCTCGAGCACTGTCCGGCCGGGGATGCGCAGCGGGTCGGGGAGCAGATCTGCAAGTCACTCGATGACTTCCGTTTCCTGCACGAGGGGCGCAGCTTCCGTGTCGGTGCGAGCATCGGGCTGGTGCCGGTGGACCATCGCTGGGAGAGCACCGCCGCGATCCTGCAGGCGGCGGACAGCTCGTGCTACGCGGCCAAGGACGCGGGCCGCAACCGGCTGCACGCCTGGATCGATTCGGATACGGTGCTGCAGCGGCGACGCACGGAAATGCAGTGGGCGATGCGCATCGAACACGCACTCGACACCGATGGCTTCACGCTGCACGCGCAGCGTATCGACGCGCTCACTTCGCCCGAGCCGGGGCTGCACGCCGAGGTGCTGCTGCGCATGGTCGATCCGGACGGCGCACTGGTGCCGCCGGGGGCGTTCCTGCCGGCGGCGGAACGATTCCATCTGGCCTCGCGCATCGATCGCTGGGTCATGGGGCGCGCCATCGAGTGGCTGCGCGCATTGCCGGACGTGCGGGTCATCGACATGCTGGCCATCAACCTGTCCGGCCAGTCGATCGGCGACCGTGCGTTTCACCGCCATGCGATCGACGTGCTGCGCGAGGCGGGTCCTGCCGTCTGCGATCGGGTCTGCTTCGAGATCACCGAAACCGCCGCGGTCACCAACATGGCCGACGCCAGCTCGTTCGTCGAGCAGCTGCGCGGCCTGCGGGTGCGGGTGGCGCTGGACGATTTCGGGGCCGGAGCGTCCTCGTTCGGCTACCTGAAGCACCTGACGGTCGATTACCTCAAGATCGACGGTCAGTTCATACGCGACCTCCTGGACGATCCGATCGATGAGGCCGCGGTGCGCTGCTTCGCGGAAGTGGCGCGCGTGATCGGGGTCGGCACCGTGGCCGAATTCGTCGACGGTCCGCGGATCCTGCAGAAGGTGCGCGACATGGGCATCCATTTCGCGCAGGGGTTCGCGCTGCATCGGCCAGCCCCGCTGTCCGAATTGCTGGGCTCGACCGTGCCGGCGCTCGCGGCCGGTAGCGGTTGATTCAGGCGGCCAGCAGCGGCCGGCGCGCGTAGATCCCGAAGCCGAGGATGCCGGCGTAGCATAGTGCCGGCACCCACAGCGCCAGGCGCAGGCCGGCGAGATCCGCTACCCGGCCCGTGAGCAGCGGCACGATCGCGCCGCCGACGATGGCGACGCAGATGATCCCGGATCCTTCCGCGGCGCGCGCGCCCAGCCCCTCCGAGGCGAGCGAGAAGATGGTCGGGAACATGATCGAGTTGAACAGGCCGATTGCGAGCAGCG
>CAWIQV010000070.1:0-31485 GCA_963838275.1 uncultured Gammaproteobacteria bacterium
GCACGAGCCGGGAGGTCGCAGCGGTATCCGCGTCCTGCGCCATCGCGGGGCGGGGCGCGATCTGCGTGACGATCTGGGTCGGCGCATCTGCCCGTGCCTTGCCCGCCGCGGGGCCCTTCGCGACGACTTCCGCGAAGTCGCTGTCGGAGAACAGCCAGGTCCCGGTCGCGGTCTGGGGCCGCGCCGGGGGCGGCGTCACGATGGTCTCGCCGCGCTGGGCATCGGCGCGCGCGAGCAGCTGGCGCGTCGCATCATTGAGTCCCGCGAGCAGCGTCGGGGCATCCGACTGCGGATGCGCGGTACTCCTGGCGTCGCCGCCGGCGTCGTGTCCGCTCAGGTCGGCCGACGGATAGTCGAGGGATTCGTGCACGCCGGTGTCGAGCGAGCCGAGGTCGAGTCCGAGATCGTCGATTTCGAGCTCGGCGGTCTGGTCGGCGCTCGCCATGCCGGTGCGGGTGGCGGCATCCAGCTTCTGGCGGATGGTCGGATTGTCGACGCCCCGCAGCTGCGGCTGCTCGACGGTCGGGACCTCGGGATCCGCGGTACCTCCGCCGGTCAGGCGCGTCGAGCCGGTGCTGTCGGCGCGGCGGGTCTTCGGCATCTCGCGCGTGGTCCCGGTCGCGTCGGCCGTCACGCCGGTGTCATCGAGCGTGAAGTTCACGCCCGAATCGCTGATCTTGCGTGCCTCGCCGGTCGGATCCGAGTCCCCGAGTGCCGCGCTGAGATCCAGGTCCACGCCCGGATCGCTCGGGCCGGCGCTGACCACCGGCTCGCCATGCAGGTCGAAGTCGATGCGGTTCTGGCCGCCTTCGAGATTGAGATCGACGCCGCCGCTGGCGGCACCCGCCAGCGCACCGGCGTTCGCGAACAGCGGATCCTCGGGCGCGATCTGCCGCCCCATGATCACGATCTTCTCCCACTCGCCCGGCAGGGCCTGCTCGCGCGAACCCGCCAGCTGGCGCGCACTCTGCAGGAAGCGGTCCTTGTTGCCCCAGACGAAGAACACCTCGAGCAGCTTGAGCTTCAGGTCGCGGCGGGCCGGCTCGCGCGTGATCGCGATCTGCACCAGATCCGCCGCCTGGTCGTACAGGCCGTAAGCCATGTGGAAGTCCGCTTCGGCGAGCGGATCGCCCTGGTCGATACCGACCGGTGCGCCGGTCGACACGTGATCCTCGACGGCGACCGGGCGCGTGCCCGCGCCACCGCCGACCACGCCGACGCGATCGAAATTCGGGGCCTCGTGACTGCCGGACTCCTCGACCTTGTACGACGGCTCGTCGCGCACGCCACCGAGCGCGCGCACCGGGATCGTGTCGCTGCGCAGCTTGGTCGGCGGCGGACTGTCGAAGCCGGGCTCGGCCATGCGCCCGAGCGAACGGTCGAACGCGTCTTCCTGCCGCGAGCGCACGGCTCGCACCACCAGCAGCGCGATCAGGATCGCCAGCAGTCCGGCCGGTACGTACCAGTACTCCTCGGCCAGATCGAGCATCGAACTTTCCGGCTCCACCACCGGGTGCACGACCGGCGCGGCCGCCGGCTTCGGTACGCTCGCCGCGGCGCTGGGGCTCGGGGGCGGCGGCGGTGCCGACGCAGCGGGGGGCGGTGCGGACGGCGCCGCGGGCGGTGCCGCCGCGGCCGGCGGGCTCGGGGCCGCGGGCGCCGCCGGCATGGCCGGTGCAGGAGCCGCAGGATGGGGCGCCGGCGCCGCCGCGCTGGTCGCCGCGCGGGCCTGCAGGCGCGCGAGCTCCTCGTTCTTGAGCTGCAGCAGGCGCTGGGAATCGGACAACTGGGACTGCAGCTGGGTGACCTGCTGCTGCAGGGCCGCGGCACGGGCCGCCGCCGCGGTGTCGCCGGCTGCGGGCCCGGCCCCGGAGCCGGCACTGGCGCCCGCTCCGGCCGCGGGGCCGGATTCCTGCGGCGTCACGAGGCGCAGCTGGCCCGATCCGGTGGTGCCGTTCGAGGCGCTGGACGGGCCGTGGGATTCATTCCACGCGGCGTTCTGGCGCTGCACTTCGGCGACCGCCTCCCCGGGGCTGACCGCCTCGATCTCGGCATCGCCCGGCAGGCTGAGGTGCGTGCCGGCGCGCAGCAGGTTCATGTTGCCGCTGAAGGCCTGGGTGTTGGCACGGTAGATGGCGACCAGCTGGCGCTCGCGCGCGGTACGGTCCGCATGGCCATAGGCCTGGGCGGCGATGCCCGAGAGCGTCTCGCCGCTGTGCACGTCGTGACCGGTGCTGACCGCCGGTGGCGACGCGCTGCCCGGAGTCTCGCTCGGTGCGCTCGCGCTGGCCGCCGGCGCGCCGGCCGGAGCCGCCGCGGCTGCCTCCGGGGGCGGCGGGCTCGGGGGCTCGCTGGCCGCCGGACGCTCGATGCTGCCGCTGCGCGTAGTGGTGCCACTCGCCGGCGCCGCGAGCGGCGCGGCGGCCGCGGCCGCATCGGCGCTCGGGCCCGCGAACACCGGAGGATCGAGCAGCACCGTGTACTCGCGCACGATGTGCCCGCGGGCCCAGTTGATCTCGACCAGCAGCGTCGCGAACGGCTCATTGACCGGATCGACCGTGCTCAGGTGGATGACCGTGTGCCCGTCGGAACCAGGCGCCGCCGTCAGGCTGAGGCTGCTCAGGAACGCCGGATAGTCCAGGCCGTAGCGGGTGAAGGAATCGCGGCTCGCCAGCGTCGCCTGCAGTCCGGCGACGTCTTCGGGGGTCGCATCGAGCAGGTCGATATCGGCATCCAGCGGGGCGTTCAGGGCCGAGTGCAGGTGGATTTCCCCGAGGCCGAGCGCCAGGGTCACCGCCGGGGAGAGCAGCGCGAGCAGCAGAACCCGGCAACAATTACGCGTGAACATCGTGTCTCCCAGCGGACCAGGCTGCTAGATAAGCTTTCGAAAACATTGAGTTAGCGCGATTTCACAGACCCTGCGCTCATTTGGGGTGCAATATAACTTAATAATACTCGCGGGCCAAAATCTCGGCGATCTGGACGCTGTTGGTCGCAGCGCCCTTGCGAATATTGTCGGACACGATCCAGAGGTTGAGGCCCCGCTCATGCGACATATCTTCGCGAATACGGCCCACATAAACCGTGTCGTGGTTCGCTGCTTCGGTAACCGCGGTCGGATACCCACCGGGGACCCGCTCGTCCAGGACCGTGACCCCGGGTGCGTGGTTCAGCAGCTCGCGCGCTTCGGCCGCTGAAATCTTGCGCCGGGTCTCAATATGCACGGCCTCGGAGTGCCCGTAGAACACCGGCACCCGGACCGCGGTCGCATTCACGCGGATGGTCGGGTCTTCCATGATCTTCTGGGTCTCCCAGTACATCTTCATCTCTTCCTTGGTGTAGCCGTTGTCAAGGAAGCGGTCGATCTGCGGCACGCAGTTGAACGCGATCTGCCTGGCCACCACGCGCGGCGCATCGATGGGTCGACCGCCCAGCAGCGCGGCGCTCTGGGTCGCCAGCTCCTCGACCGCCTCCTTGCCCGCACCGGACACCGACTGGTAGGTCGCCACGTTGATGCGCTCGATGCCGACGGCGTCGTGGATCGGCTTGAGCGCCACGACCATCTGGATCGTCGAGCAGTTCGGATTGGCGATGATGCCGTGCTTGCGGTACCCCGCAATCGCATGCGCATTGACTTCGGGCACCACCAGCGGAATGTCGTCCTGGTAGCGGAACTGCGCCGTGTTGTCGATCACGACGCAGCCGGCGGCGGCGGCCTTGGGCGCGAATTCGGCGGAGATCTCGCTGCCGGCCGAGAACAGACCGATGTCGGCACGCGCGAAGTCGAAACCCGCGAGTTCCTCGACCGCGAGGTGGCGGCCTCCGAACTCGACCGATTTGCCGAGCGAACGATTGCTCGCCAGCGGATGGAGTTCCGAGACTGGAAAGCCGCGCTCGGCCAGCACCCGGATCATCGTCTCGCCGACCAGTCCGGTGGCTCCGACCACTGCAACCCTGAATGACCTGCTCATCGCTCGACCGTCTCCTTGAGAGGATGGACTGACAGGACGGATGACGCCCCGGGAGGCGCTCAATCGTCCGCGCCCGGCAGCGCGGATGGCTTGCCCGCCGGCCGGCTGGAAGGGGGGATGGTAGCGCCATGGGCCCGCTCGATGTCGGGAGTTCGTACGGTCACGTCCCCATTCTGCGCGCGCTGTCGCAGGCAATGGTCCATCAGCACGATCGCGAGCATCGCCTCGGCGATCGGCGTCGCGCGCAATCCGACGCACGGGTCGTGCCGACCGGTCGTGACCACGTCGACGGGATTGCCCGCGAGGTCGATCGTGCGCCCGGGGACCTGGATGCTCGACGTGGGCTTGAGGCTCAGGTGCACGATGATGCGCTGCCCGGAGGAGATGCCGCCGAGCACGCCGCCGGCGTGGTTGGAAGCGAAGCCCTGCGGCGTGAGCTCGTCGCGATGCTCGCTGCCGCGCTGGCCCGCGACCGCGACCCCGTCGCCCAGCTCGACCGCCTTGACCGCGTTGATGCCCATCATCGCATGGGCGATGTCGGCGTCGAGCCGATCGAACACCGGCTCGCCGAAGCCCGGTGGCACGCCATCGGCGCAGACCGTGAGCCGCGCGCCGACCGAATCGCCCGCGGCACGGGTATCCCACAGCAGCTGCTCGAGCTCGGGCAGCCGCGCACGGATCGGGACAGAAGAACGGATTGTCGTAGGCCGCGGCCGGATCGAGCGGTTCGAGGCGCAGCGGACCGATCTGGCTCAGGTAGCCGAAGATGCGCACGCCGCAGGCGCTCGGCCAGGTACTTGCGCGCGATCGCGCCGGCGGCCACGCGCATCACCGTCTCGCGGGCCGAGGAGCGCCCGCCGCCGCGATAGTCGCGCAGCCCGTACTTGTGCTGGTAGGTGTAGTCGGCGTGTCCGGGCCGGAAGCGGTCGCGCAGGCGCTCGTAGTCGCGCGAACGGGCATCGCTGTTCTCGACCAGCAGCCCGATCGGCGTGCCGGTCGTGACGCCCTCGAATACTCCCGACAGTATGCGCACCAGGTCCGGTTCGCGCCGCTGGCTCACGAACTGCGAGGTCCCGGCGCGCCGCCGGTCCACGTCCTGCTGCAGGTCCGCCGCGTCCAGCGCCATGCCCGGCGGGCAACCGTCCACGATGCACCCGAGCGCCGGACCGTGGCTCTCGCCAAAGGTGGTCACCGTAAACAGCCTGCCGATCGCATTGCCCGACATCGCCCGCCCGCCTCTGCTAACGCTGCTGCGCTCCGGCCGCGAGCTGCTCGCGCCCGAGCACGAACACCCCGCCACCCCCACGCTCGAAGAACAGCCAGGTGAAAGGCAGGCGGGGAAACGCGCGCCGCAGCGCCGTCTCCGTGTTGCCGACCTCGACGACCAGGATCCCGCCGGGATTCAGGTGCAAGAACGACTCGCGCAAGATGATCCTGACTGAATCCATTCCGTCCGCTCCGGCCGCCAGCGCGAGCCGCGGCTCGTGCCGGTACTCGCGCGGCAGTCCGGCCAGCTCCCGCCGTCCCACGTAGGGCGGATTGCTCACAATGATATCGTAGCGACGGGCGCCCAGAGCGGCGAAATGATCGGACTCGCGGCAGCTTACGCGCCGCTGCAGCCGGTGGCGCCGGACGTTCAGGCGCGCGACTTCGAGCGCCGCGGGCGAGATGTCGCTGGCATCCACCCGCGCGCGCGGAAACGCCCGCGCACAGGCGATGGCGATGCAGCCCGAGCCGGTGCCCAGGTCGAGCACGCGGCGCACGCGCCCGGGCTGGATCCACGGCGCGAAACGGCGTTCCGTCAGCTCCGCGATCGCCGAGCGGGGAATGAGCACGCGCGGATCGACGTGCATCTCGAGTCCGGCGAACCAGCAGCGCTGTGTCAGATACGCGGCCGGGATGCGCTCGGCGATGCGGCGCGTCATCAGTGCCTCGAGCCGCTCGAGCGCGGCAGTGGTGGGCGCGCGCCGCAGGCGCGAGGCCGGCGCAGCGTGCGGCAACCGCAGCGCGTGCCACACCAGCGCCGCAGCCTCGTCGCGCGCATTGTCGGTGCCGTGGCCGTAGTGCAGCCGTGCGCGCGCCAGGCGCCGCGCGCAGCGCTCGATCAGCTCCGCCACCGTGTGGACCGGCGCGCGGGCGCGCAGGCTCCGGGGTGCGCTCCGGCCGCTATGCGATAATGGCGCCATGTCTCGCCGCTCCGCCCTCTGGTTCGCTTGCTTCGGGCTCGCGGCCGTCGTCGCCGGCGCGCTGCTCGCCCGCATGATGCAGCAGAGCCCCGTAGCGCTGGCGTCGGGGACCTGGCTGCCGCAGCCGCGCGCACTCGCGCCGTTCCAGCTGTCCGACGCCGCGGGTGCGCCGTTCACCAACGCGCGGCTGGCCGGCCACCCGACTCTCCTGTACTTCGGTTTCACGCACTGTCCCGATGTCTGCCCGACCACGCTCGCGGCCCTGGCCCAGGTGCAGAAGGCCCGGCCCCTGCCGCCGCTGCAGTTCGTGTTCGTCAGCATCGATCCGGATCGCGACAGCGCGCCGCTGCTGCGGGCCTACCTCGGGGCGTTCGATCCGCAGTTCATCGGGGTGCGTGGTCCGGGCACCGCGCTCGCGCCGCTGCTGCGCAGCCTGAGCGCGATCGCGGTCCGCCAGGACCTGCCCGGAGGTGACTACACGATGGATCATTCCGCGACACTGTACCTGCTGGATACGCACGCGCGGCTCGTGGCCGTCTTCTCGCCGCCCTTCTCGGTCGCCGCATTGAGCGCCGATCTGCAGCGGGCCGGCAGCGCGTCCGTGCTGTAGGCGCGCCAGCACCGCCGCTCACGCCGATGGGCCGGGGATTTGTCGCGCTGCAGTACCTGCTGCCACAGCACCTGCTGTGCCGCATCGCCTATGCGCTGACGCGCTGCGAGACCGCCTGGATCAAGAACCTGCTGATCCGCCGCTTCGTACGCGCCTATCGTCCGGCGATGGACGACGCGCTGGAGCCCGAGCCGATGCGCTACCCGAGCTTCAACGCGTTCTTCACGCGCGCGCTGCGCGCCGGGGCGCGCAGTTTCGAACCCGATCCGCGCACCATCGGTTCGTGCTGCGACGGCACGGTCAGCCAGGCCGCCGTGATGCGCGAGGCCGAACTGCTGCAGGCCAAGGGACGCCACTACACGCCTCGAAGCGCTGCTCGGCGCGGCAGCCGCCGCTGGCGCAGGCGCTGCGCTCCGGCAGCTACGCGACCGTGTATCTCGCGCCTTCGAACTATCATCGCGCTACACATGCCGCTCGCGGGCCACCTGCGCTCGGCGTGGCACGTTCCGGGGCGACTGTTCTCGGTCAACGAGGCCACCGCCGCGCGCGTGCCGGCGCTGTTTGCGCGCAACGAGCGCGTCATCTGCGCTTTCGAATCGGAACACGGCCCGTTCGTCCTGGTGCTGGTCGGCGCGCTGTTCGTCGGCAGCATGCAGCACGATCTGGCACGGGCAGGTCACGCCCGCGCGGGCACGCGCGGCGTGCAGCAGCTCGAGGCTCGCGGGCAGCGGACCTGTGGCAGCAGCGCGGCGCGGAATTCGGCCGCTTCAACATGGGATCGACCGTGATCCTGCTGCTTCCGCCGGGCGCGATGCGTTGGGACCCGCCGTTGCGCCCGGTACGCCGGTGCGCGTCGGCACGCGCCTCGGCCAGCTGGCACGATGAGCTGCGCCGCCCCCATGGCAGCCGAGCGCGGCGCTGCCGGTGCTGCGGCTGCGCGCACAGCTGCTGCGCGCGGTGCGTGAATTCTTCGCCGCGCGCGGCGTGCTCGAGGTCGACACGCCGGCGCTGGTAGGCCACGCCGTGACCGACCGGCACCTCCATTCCGCGCGCGTGCAGCTGCCCGGCCACGTGGCACCGCTGTACCTGCACACCTCGCCCGAATACGCGATGAAGCGGCTGCTGGCCGCCGGCAGCGGGGACATCTACCAGCTCGCGCACGTGTTCCGCGGCGAAGAAGCCGGAGCACTGCACAACGCGGAATTCATGCTGCTCGAGTGGTACCGCTGCGGCTTCCCGATGGCCGCGCTGATGGCGGAGGTCGCGACGCTGAGCATCGCGCTGCTCGACCTGCCGGACGCGCCTGCGATCGAGTATCTGCGCTATACGGACGCCTTTGCCCGCCACCTGGGGATCGATCCGCTCGCCGCGCCGCTGGACTCGTTGCGCGACCACGCGATCGCACAGGGTCTCGACGTCCGGCTCGCCGCCGACTGCAGCCGCGATGACCTGCTCGACTGGCTCGTCGGCGCACGCATCGGCCCGGCGCTCGGCCACGGCGCATTCTGCTTCCTGCATCACTATCCCGCCGGGCAGGCGGCGCTGGCGCGGCTGGACCCGAACGATCCGCGCCTGGCCCTGCGATTCGAGTTGTACTTCCGCGGCGTCGAGCTCGCCAACGGCTTCGAGGAGCTCACCGATCCGGTGGAGCAGCGCATGCGCTTCGAGCAGGACCGCGCGGCCCGTGCCGCGGCGGGCCAGCCTCTGCCGGAGATCGACCCGCTGCTGCTGGCGGCACTCACGGCAGGGATGCCCGAGGCGTCGGGCGTCGCGCTCGGGATCGACCGGCTGCTGATGCTGCGTATCGGCGCCGCGCATATCGATGCGGTGCTGCCGTTCCCGCTCGCCCGGGCCTGAATCCCGAGGTACCGGGCCGGCGGCCGGCCGCAGCGCGTCCCGCACTACTGCTTGGCGCGCGAGATGTATTCGGCGGTGCGGGTGTCGACGCGGATGGTCTCGCCTTCATTGATGAACAGCGGGACGCGCACCACCGCGCCGGTCTCGAGCTTCGCGGGCTTCTGGCCACCGGTCGCGGTATCCCCGCGCACTCCGGGGTCGGTCTCGACCACCTTCAGTTCGATGTGAGGCGGCGGCGTCACGACGATCGGCACGTTGTTCCACAGCGTGATGATGCAGACCGTACCGTCCTTGAGCCACTGCGAGGCGTCGCCGACCACCGACTTGCTCGCGGCATGCTGCTCGAAGTTGTCCGGGATCATGAAGTGGAAGAATTCGCCGTCGCTGTACAGGTACTGCATGTCCACGTCCTGCACGTCGGCGGCCTCGACGCTGTCGCCGGACTTGAAAGTGCGCTCGATGGTGCGCCCGGTCTTGAGGTTGCGGATCCGGACGCGGTTGAAGGCCTGGCCCTTGCCGGGCTTGACCATCTCGTTCTCGACGATCGCGAACGGCTCGCCGTCGATCAGGATGCGCAGGCCCGACTTGAACTCGTTGGTGGAGTAGCTGGCCATTTCCATTCCGCCCGGGGAGACCGCACAATGACGGCCTCATAAAAAGGGCGCGTATGATAACGGCATCAACCGGGTCCCGCCAGCACGGTGGCGCGAGCCACGCCGAGGCCTCGCACGCGCAAGCCCGGCAGCCCGAGCCCTGGCAGCGCGAACTCGCACACGCGGTCACCGACCCGCAGCAGCTGCTGCGGCTGCTGGGGCTCGATCCCATGCGGGTACCGCAGCTGGGCGCTGCGCTGGCCGGCTTCCCGCTGCGCGTACCGCGCGGCTTCGTGCGCCGCATGCGTCGTGGCGATCCCGACGATCCGCTGCTGCGACAGGTGCTGCCCGCAGCCGCCGAGCTGATCGAGCAGCCCGGGTTCGGCGCCGATCCGCTCGCCGAGCAGCGCTACCAGCCGGTACCGGGGCTGCTGCACAAGTACCGCGGCCGCGCGCTGCTGATCACCACCGGTGCCTGTGCCGTGCACTGCCGCTACTGCTTCCGGCGCGAATTCCCGTACGGCGAAGCGGCCACCGAGGGCGGACGCTGGAACGCGGCGCTCGCGGCCATCGCCGCCGACCCGACGATCGAGGAAGTCATCCTCTCCGGCGGCGATCCGCTCACGCTGAGTACGGCGCGGCTCGAGCAGCTCGCCACCGGGCTCGCCGGGATCGCGCACGTGCGCCGGTTGCGCCTGCACACGCGCACGCCGATCGTGCTGCCCGAACGGGTCGACCATGCACTGCTGCGCTGGCTGGCCGGCCTGCCCTGGCCCTGCGTGATCGTCCTGCACGGCAATCACGGCAACGAGATCGACGACGCGGTGTGCACGGCGGCACGGCGACTGCGCGCCGCGGGCGCGACCCTGCTGAACCAGTCGGTGCTGCTCGCGGGCGTCAACGATTCGGTGCCTGCCCTCGAGGCGCTGTCGCTGGCGTTGTGGTCCGCCGGCGTGCTGCCCTACTACCTGAACCTGCTCGACCGGGTGCGCGGCAGCGCGCACTTCGAAGTACCGGAGGCCCGGGCCCGCGCGTTGATGGCGGAGCTGGCCGGGCGGCTGCCCGGCTACCTGGTGCCGCGACTGGTCCGCGACATTCCCGGATCGGCTTCCAAGACGGTGCTCGGCGCCTGAACCCGGGCGGATACGCGTGCGATGCGCTTCACAGCCGGCGCAGGACCGGGTGCTAGAATCCGGTCCTTCAGGGAGAGCTGATTGAACGAAAATACCGCGGTCCCGCTGATCGTGCACAGTGCCTCGCGGGATCCCGTCGAGACGCTCAATGGCCTGCTGCGGCGCTCCGGCCTGGCTGCCCACTGCACCTGGATCCCGGCGTTGCAGGACGTCGCCGATGCGCTCGAGCAGCTCAATCCGGAGCTGCTGATCTGCTGCGCCAAACCAGGAGTCGAGGTCGCGGACCTGGCGGCCGTGCGCGACCAGGTGGCCGGCAGCGTGCCGCTGATCGTGGTGCGCGAGCAGCTGGACGAGGCGCGCATCGCGGCCGACATGGCCCAGGGCGCACGCGACACCGTGACGCTGCGCCAGGCGGACCGCCTGCAGGCCGTGATCACGCGCGAGCTGCGCGCCTACCGCCTCGAGCGCGCGCTCAGCAACACGCTGCGCGCCTCGCAGGACTATCGCAGCCAGCTCGAAGTGGTACTGCAACGCTCGAATGACGCGATCGCGCAGGTGCAGGAAGGCATCCTGGTCGACGCGAATTCCGCATGGCTCGAGCTGTTCGGCTTCGCCGACGCGGCCGCGCTGATCGGCCAGCCGGTCATGGACCTGTTCGAGGAGCCGACGCACACCGCACTGAAGGCCGCGCTGACCGCGTGCCAGATGGGCCGCTGGAACGATCATCTGCTCAAGGCCGGCGCGATCCTCGGCGACGGCTCGATCGTCCCGCTCGAGCTCGTGCTGGCCCTCGGCGAGTTCGACGGCGACCCGAGCGTGCGGCTGATCGTGCCGGCACACAAGCGCGACGAGCAGGCGCTGGCGCAGGAGCTCGAATCCGCGGTCCAGAACGATCCGGGTACCGGGCTGCCGACGCGCCGTCATCTGCTGGCCGCAATCCGGCAGCGACTGGAGCACTCGGTCGCGGGGGGCCTGCGCTACCTGGCCTGCGTCAAGCCCGACAAGTTCGCCGCGATCGAGCGCGACCTCGGCATCGAGGACAGCGAGCATTTCCTGCTGGCGTTCGCCGGCATCGTGCGCTCGCTGCTCGGCCCGAACGACATTGCCGGACACTTCAGCGGCACCACGCTGCTGGTGCTGCTCGAGCGCGGCAACCCGCGCGACGTGGAAGCGTGGTGCGAGAGCCTGATCGACCGCGTGACCAAGCACCTGTTCCAGACCGCCAGCCACAGCCTGCGCGCGACCTGCAGCATCGGCCTCGGCGTCGTGCCGCTCGCCAAGCCGGACCTGAACGGCGCTGTGATGGACGCGCTGGAGGCACTGCGCCGCGCGCGCGAGCACGGGGGCGGCCAGGTCAGCACGGTCGATCGTGCCGACAATGACACGCGCGTGCAGGCCTACGACCAGATCTGGGTGCGCCACATCAAGGCGGCGCTGATGGAGAACCGCTTCCGGCTGGTGCAGCAGCCGATCGCGGCGCTGGCCGGCGGCGACGAAAAGATGTTCGACGTCGCGATCCGCATGCTCGATGCGCAGGGCAAGGAAGTGCTGCCCTCCGAATTCATGCCGGCGGCGGCGCGCAATGACCTGCTCAAGAACATCGACCGCTGGGTGCTCGGGGCGGCGCTGTCCTTCATCGGCAAGCGCAAGCCGAACTCGCTGTTCGTGCGCCTGTCGCGCGAGAGCGTGCTGGACAGCAGCCTGCCCCAGTGGCTCGAGCTGCAACTCAAGTCGACCTTCACGGACGCCCACCGCCTGGTGCTGCAGATCACCGAGGAGGTCGCGTCCAAGCATCTGCAGCAGACCACGCAGCTGCTGATGAGCCTGCGCGCCCTCGGAGTGCGCCTCGCACTCGAGCACGTCGGCACCGGACGGGATACCGAGAGCCTGATCGGCGCGCTGCGACTGGATTTCGTCAAGATCGACGGCTCGCTGATGCAGGGCCTCGCCGGCAGTCCGGAGCAGCAGCAGCGCGTGCGCACCATTGCCGAAGCCTCGACACGTCACGGCATCGCGACCGTCGCGGAACGCATCGAGGATGCGAACACGATGGCGGTGGTCTGGCAGCTCGGCATCCAGTACATCCAGGGCTACTTCGTGCACGCGCCCGAAGAGGTCGTATACAAGTCGTGACCCACCGGCCCCGCGCCGCCTGGCCGCTGCTCGTCGCGCTCGTGCTCGCGCTGGCGGGCTGCAGCGGCTCGCGCGAGGGCGCGGGTACGGCGGCCGCGACGATCCGGGTCGGCACCGAGCCGGCCGCCGAGCAGGTGCTCTACCGGGCCCTCGACTCGGCACCGCAGATCCTCGATCCCTCGCTGGCGACCGATGTCCAGACCCAGGACATCATGGACGACCTGTTCGAGGGCCTGACGACGCTCGATCCGGCCGGCCGCGTCGTGCCCGGAGTCGCGAGCAGCTGGGACAGCAGCCCCGACGGCCTGACCTGGGTGTTTCACCTGCGGCCGGAGGCGCGCTGGTCCAACGGCGAGCCGCTGACGGCCAGCGATTTCGTCTATGCGTGGCGCCGGACCACGAATCCGGCCACGCGCGCCGAGTATGCGCAGGCGCTCTCACCGCTGCTGAACGGGATGGAAGTGGCCACGGGCAGGAAGCCGCCCTCGGAGCTGGGAGTCAGCGCGCTCGATGCGCACACGCTCAAAGTGCAGCTGGCGGCGCCGACCCCGTACCTGCCGCAGCTGCTGACCAACATGTACCTGCAGCCGCTGTACGAGCCGGTGATCCGCCGCTACGGCGACGACTGGGCGCGTGCCGGCAACCTGGTGTCCGACGGCCCGTTCGTACTGGCCGAAAACGTGATCGGCAACCGCCTGACGCTCGAGAAGAACCCGAACTACTGGGACGCGGCGCACGTGCGGCTCCAGCGTGTCGTCTATTACGTGGTCGAAGACCGCGCCGCGCAGGCGCAGCGTTTCCTGGCCGGGCAGGTGCAGTACATCCAGACCTTCCCGACCACCGACCTGCCGTTCCTGCGCGCCCGCCTCGGCACCCAGGTCGTCACCGCGCCGTACTTCGGAACCTTCAAGATCGGGATCAATCTGACGCGTCCGCCGTTCAAGGGCAACCGCGCGCTGCGCATGGCGCTCGACCTCGCGGTGGACCGCGAAATGATCACCGAGCATGTGTTGAACGGCGCGGGCTTTCCCGCCTACAGCCTGATCCCGCCGCTCGAGGGCTATGCGCCGCAGCTGCCGGACTGGGCGCAGCTCACCACTAGCGCACGCCATGCGCTGGCGCAGCGCTATTACCGCGAGGCCGGCTACTCGGCCGCACACCCGCTGCGGGTCGAAATGAGCATTCCCAGCGGCGATCCGGTGAGCGTGCTGACTTTCGAGGCCGTGGCTGCGATGTGGCGCGAGACCCTCGGCGCGGAGATCAGCCTGCACGTGATGGAGTTCAAGGTCCTGCTGCAGGAGCGGCGGCTCAAGAAGACCATCCTGTTTCACGACGCGTGGATCGGCGATTACCTGGATCCGTTCACGTTCCTGGAGCTCTACACGACCGGTTTCGAACTCAACAACGCCGGCTACGAGAACCCGGCCTTCGATGCCCTGCTCGAGCAGGCCCGTACCCAGCCGCTGGTCGCCGAGCGCTACCGCTACTTCGAGCAGGCCGAGCGCCTGCTCAACGATGACGCCGCCTATATCCCACTGTACTTCTATTCCGTGCGCCACCTGGTGAAGCCGTATCTGAAAGGCTGGGCCCCGAACATCGAGGACCGCAACCTCTCGCGCTACATGTTCCTGCTCGAACACGAGGGGAGCTAGCACCGATGCTGCGCTACACGCTGCGGCGCCTGCTCGGCGCGATCCCGACGCTGCTGCTGATCGCGACCCTGGCCTTCGCGATGCTGCACGCGGCACCGGGCGGCCCGTTCGATTCCGAGAAGCAGATGCTGCCGGAGATCCAGAAGAGCATCGAAGCGCAGTATCACCTGGACGAGCCGCTGTGGCGGCAGTACCTGCGCTACCTCGGCAATCTCGCGCACGGCGATCTGGGGCCGTCGTTCCAGTACCGCGACACCTCGGTCAACGAACTGATCGCGCAGGGCTTTCCGGTCGACCTGGCCGTCGGCGGCACGGCGATCCTGGTCGCGCTGCTGCTCGGCGGCACGATCGGCGTGTTCGCGGCGCTGCATCGCAATTCCTGGTGGGACCACGGGCTGATGGCCGCCGCGGTGCTCGGCATCTCGGTGCCCCTGTTCGTGATCGCACCACTGCTGATCCTGGTATTCGCGATCGGCCTGCACTGGCTCCCGCCCGGGGACTGGGGCGGGATCTCGCACCTGGTGCTGCCGGCGGCGGCGCTCGCCTTTCCGTACACCGCCTACATCGCACGGCTGATGCGTGGCTCGACGCTGGAGGTGCTGGGCAGCCGGTTCATCCTGACCGCGCGCGCGAAAGGACTGCCGCTGCGTACCATCATGCTGCGCCACGCGCTCAGGCCCGCGCTGCTGCCGCTGGTCTCGTTCCTGGGGCCCGCGCTCGCCGGCGTGATCACCGGCTCGATCGTGATCGAGACCACGTTCGGGCTGCCCGGCATCGGCCGCTACTTCACGACCGGCGCGCTGAACCGCGACTACACGCTGGTGATGGGCATCACGATCCTGTACGGCGCGCTGATCCTGGGTCTGAACCTGCTGGTGGACCTGTGCTACGCGGCACTCGACCCGCGCGTGCGGTACGCGCGATGAGCGGTTCGCTGTGGAGCGAGGCCTGGCGGCGCCTGCGGGCCAATCGGGCCGCGATCGGCGGCGCGACACTGCTGCTGCTGATCGTGCTGGCCGCGCTGCTGCTGCCGCTGCTCTCGCCGTACGACTACTACACGCTCGACTGGCAGCACCTGTACCTGCCGCCCGGGGCCCACGGCTGGCACCTGCTCGGCACCGACGCGCTCGGGCGCGATCTGCTGGTGCGCACGATGTGGGGCTGCCGCGTCTCGCTGCTGGTGGGCATCGCCGCAAGCGTCGTGAGCGTGCTGATCGGCGTGCTGTGGGGCACGACCGCCGGCTACATCGGCGGGCGCACCGATGCGCTGCTGATGCGCGCCGTCGACGTGCTGTACTCGGTTCCGTTCATTCCGTTCGTGATCGTGCTGACCGTGCTGTTCGGGCGCGAACTGATCCTGATCTTCGTCGCCATCGGCGCGGTGTCGTGGCTCGACATCGCGCGCATCGTGCGCGGCCAGACGCTCGCGCTCAAGAGCCGGGAATTCATCGAGGCGGCGCGGGTCGCCGGGGTGCGTGCCCCCGCGATGATCCTGCGCCACCTGGTGCCGAACCTGCTCGGCATCGTCGTGATCTACGCGACGCTGACGATCCCGACGGTGATCCTGTTCGAGGCCTTCCTGAGCTTCCTGGGTCTCGGCGTGCAGTCGCCGATGACCTCGCTCGGTTCGCTGGTGGCCGAAGGGGCCGGCCGCATGCAGTCCTTCCCGCACCTGCTGCTGGTGCCGGCACTGTTGCTGGCCGCCATCATCTTCTGCTTCAACTTCCTGGGCGACGGACTGCGTGATGCCCTCGACCCGCGGGACCGCTGACATGCCGCCCGCCGCCGCGACCGCCGCGCCTGCCGCGACGGCGCCGTACTGCAGATCCGCGGCCTGAGCATCCGCCACGACACCCCGGGCGGCAGCGTCACCGCGGTGGACGGCGTGGACCTGGACATCGAGGCCGGGGAATGTCTCGGCGTCGTCGGGGAATCCGGCTCGGGCAAGACGCAGCTGCTGCTCTCGATCCTGGGCCTGCTGCCGCCGCAGGCGCGGCTCGGCGGCAGCATGCGCTACCGCGGCACGGAACTGCTCGGGCTCCCCGCCGATCAGCTCAACCGCATCCGTGGCGCGCGCATCGCGATGATCTTCCAGGATCCGATGACCGCGCTGAACCCGTACCTGCGCATGATCGACGCAGCTGCGCGAAGTCGCGCTGCCTGCACGACGGGCTGACGCGCAGCGGCCGCCGAGGAACGCGCGCTCGCGATGATCGAGGCGGTGCACATCGGCGAGCCGGCGCGGCGCGCGCGCCAGTATCCGCACGAGCTCTCGGGCGGCATGCGCCAGCGCATCATGATCGCCATGGCGCTGATGGCCGAGCCGGAGATCATCCTCGCCGACGAGCCGACCACCGCGCTCGACGTGACGGTGCAGGCCCAGGTGCTCGCGCTGCTGCAGGAGGTGCGCGAGCGCACCGGCGCGGCGCTGGTGCTGGTCACGCACGACCTCGGCGTGGTCGCTCAGCTCGCCGACCGGATCGGCGTGATGCGGGCCGGCAAGCTGGTCGAACTGGCCGGCTGCGAGCAGCTGTTCGAGGCGCCCGCGCCATCCCTACACCCAGTCTCCTGCTGCGCTCGCTGCCGAGCCTGGACGGCGTACCGTGAGCCCGATGCGCTGCTGCGCGTGCGCGCGCTCGACGTCAGCTACGCGGTGCAGCAGCGCGGCCGCCACCTGCGGCTGCGCGCGCTGCGGGGAGTGAGTTTCGAGCTGATGCCGGGCGAGGCGCTCGCGGTGATCGGGGAGTCCGGCAGCGGCAAGTCCACGCTCGGTCGCGCGCTGCTGCGGCTGATCGACGTCGATGCGGGGGAGATCGTGTTCCGCGGCCAGGACCTGCTGCGGCTGCGCGGCGAGGCGCTACGGCGCATGCGCGCGCACCTGCAGATGATCTTCCAGGACGGCCTCTCGGCGCTCGATCCGCGCATGCAGATCGGTGCGATCCTCGGGGAACCGCTGCAGGTGTTTCGCCCTGAGCTCGACGCGCGCCGAACGCTATGCTGCGACCGGCGCGATGCTCGAGCGCGTCGGGCCTGACCCGCGCGCAGCTCGCGCGCTATCCGCACGAGTTCTCCGGCGGGCAGGCACAGCGCATCGGCATCGCGCGCGCCCTGATCGTCGGCCCCGAACTGATCGTGTGCGACGAGCCGTTGTCCGCGCTCGACGTGTCGATCAAGGCGCAGATCGCCGCGCTGCTCAAGTCCGCGCAGCAGGAAACGCACGTGGCACTGCTGTTCATCGCCCACGACCTGCCGGCCGTGCGGCAGCTGTGCGATCGCGTGCTGGTGCTGTACCTCGGACGCGTGATGGAGATTGCACCGACCGAAGCCCTGTTCCGCACACCGATGCACCCGTACACGCGCGCGCTGCTGGCGGCGGTCCCGGTGCCCGACCCGCGGCGCGCGCGCGCGCGGCGCGTGACCCCGCTGGCCGGCGAAGTCCCCTCGGCGCTGGCACCCCCCTCGGGCTGCGTCTTCCGCACGCGCTGCGCCCATGCGCTCGAACGCTGCGCTCAAGAGGTGCCGGAATTGCGGGCCGTGGGAGCAAGCCTGGTGGCCTGCCACCGGGCCGAGGCACTCGCGCAGCCGCCGCCCGGATCACCGGCGACGCCCCGCGGCTAGCGCCGTACCAGGCCGATCAGGCCGACCAGCAGCCGCAATGCCTGCAGCGGCCGATGGGCCAGCAGCCGCATGGTCTGGCTGCGCGGAAACGCGCGTCCTGGCAAGGGCTCGGCTCCGAGCTGCCGGGCGATCACGGCACGCTGCGCCTGCAGCTCCAGGCACAACGCAGTCCGCTGCTCGAGCAGGTCGCGCTCGAGCCTGCCGTTCACAGCCTGCTCCGCAGCAGCTCCAGGTCAGCGGCGAGTTCGGTGCGCGTGGCCGCGAAACTGTGTCGGCCCCGGGCCGCGACCGACCGCACGCGGCGCCAGGCCAGCGCGGCACCGAGCGCATACGCGCCCGGCACGGCCACCAGCGCGGGAATCCGGTACGGAGTCGCCCAGCACACCGCGACCACGATCGCTCCGGCTGCCAGCAGCAGGCACAGCAGGCACGCAAACGCCTGCAGTGCGGCCAGCAGCAGCTGCAGCAGTCGGCTGCGCTCCTGCTGCCATTCGACCGCGACCAGACGGCGATAGAGCCCGAGCTGCTCGAGCAGCGCGCCGCCCGCAGGCTGCAGCACGCGCAGCGCATGCAGCGGCTTGATCGCGCTCGCCGGCGTGCTCATCGCGGCAGACTCATGTTCGACGGGATCGCTTCAGCGCCGGCGACCGAGCAGGAAGCCGATCAGCACGCCCGCCGCCGCGGTGATGCCGATCGCGCGCCAGGGCTGGGCCCGCACGTACGAATCAGCGGACTTCATGCCGCCGCGCGCCCGATCGGTCATGTCGCCGGCGATGTCGCCGAGATAGTCGCGCGCCGCGCTGACACGCGCCTGTAGCTTCAGCCTGGCACGCGCCAGCTCTTCCCCGGTCAGCGCGCCGGTGGCCTGGACCAGGTCCTCGACGTCCGCGACCAAGCTGTGGAACTCGCGCGTCAGCGATGCCAGCGCCGCGTCGATCGCCGGTCGCGCCTGGCCGGAGGCCGATGCGGCGGCGTGGCCGTTGGCGGCAGAGTCATTGGCGCTGAATGGGGTGCTCATGGTGATCTCCTGGAGTGATGCCGGGCACTCTAGGAGCACGGACCGCCCAGGGTCTGTACGGCACAGCGCTTAGGGTGGTCGCGCCGGCTCGATCGCGGCGATGCGCTCGACCGTGCGCCAGCCGCGCGGCAGCATCGCGCCGCGCTGCGCGCGCTCGCCACGATAGTCCTTCAGGTCCGCGGGAGTCAGCGTCATCTGGCGCTCACCGCAAACACCGCGAGCGACTGCGGTGGCACGCAGCGTCGCTGCCGCGACCAGGCGTTCCTCGCTGCGCCTTCTGGGTCGGGATGTCGAACAGCTTGTTGCCCTTGCCGCGCGGCAGCTCCGGCACGTCGCTGGCCGGGAACAGCAGCAGCCGTCCCTCGGAGTTCACCAGCGCGACGCGCGCGTCGCCGGCGCATTGGGAGCCCTCGAGCGGAACCGGCAGCGGCGGCAGCAGCTGCGCGTCCGCGTCGAGCCGCAGCACCGCCTTGCCGGCGCGATTGCGCGAATGCAGCTCCTTGAGCCGCACCGTGAAGCCGTAGCCGGCATCGGTCGCGAGCAGCCACAGGTCCTCGGGCTCGCCGATCAGCACGCCGGCGAAGCGCGCGCCGTCCGGCGGATCGAGCCGGCCGGAGAGCGGCTCGCCCTGGCCGCGCGCCGAGGGCAGCGTGTGCGCCGGCAGGCTGTAGGTGCGCCCGGTGCTGTCGATGAACACCGCCTGCTGCGTGCTGCGGCCGCGCGCCGCGGCCTGGAAGCGCATCGCCGGTCTTGTAGGAGAGCGCGCGCGGGTCGATCTCGTGGCCCTTGGCCGATCGCACCCAGCCGCCGGTCGACAGCACGACCGTGACCGGCTCGTTCGACCAGCAGCTCGGTCTCCTCGATGGCCTGCGCCGCGTCGCGCTCGACGATCTGGTGCGGCGCTCGTCGCCGTACTCGCGCGCGTCGGCCTCGGATCTCGCTCGCGCACCAGCCGCTGCAGCTTGCGCCGCGCTGCCGAGCAGCTGCTTCGAGCTCGGTCGCGCTCCTGGCGCGAGCTGCTGCTGCTCCTCGCGGATCTTCATCTCCTCGAGCTTCGCGAGGTGGCGCAGGCTGGTCTCGAGGATCGCCTCGGCCTGCTCGTCCGAGAGCTTGAAGCGCTTGCATCAGCACCGGCTTGGGCTCGTCCTCGCGCCGGATGATGCGGATCACCTCGTCGAGGTTCAGGTACGCGATCAGCAGGCCGTCGAGCAGGTGCAGCCGGCGCTGCACCTTCTCGAGCCGGTGCTGCAGGCGCCGGCGCACGGTGTGCTTGCGGAACTCGAGCCACTCGGTGAGCAGCGTCTTGCAGGCCCATCACCCGCGGCCGGCCGTCGAGCGCCGATCACGTTCAGGTTGACGCGATAGTTGCGCTCCAGGTCGGTGGTCGCGAACAGGTGGGCCATCAGCTGCTCGACGTCGACGCGGTTGGAGCGCGGCTCGATCACCAGCCGGGTCGGATTCTCATGGTCGGACTCGTCGCGCAGGTCCTCGACCATCGGCAGCTTCTTCTGCGCGCATCTGCTCGCGCGATCTGCTCCTGCACGCGGCTGCCGGAAACCTGGTAGGGCAGCGCATTGATCGACGATCGCCGCCGGCATCGTCGACCTCATAGGTCGCGCGGGCGCGGAAGCTGCCGCTGCCGGTGTCGTAGAACGCCATCAGCTCGGCGCGCGGCGTGATGATCTCGCCGCCGGTCGGCAGGTCCGGACCCTTCACGTGCTTCATCAGCGCGCGGGTCGTCGCGTCCGGCTGGTCGAGCAGGTGGATGCAGGCGGCGGCGATCTCGCGCAGGTTGTGCGGCGGAATGTCGGTCGCCATGCCGACCGCGATGCCGGAGGCGCCGTTGAGCAGCAGGTTCGGCAGCCGCGCCGGCAGCATGCGTCGGCTCGTCCATGCGTGCCGTCGAAGTTCGCGCTCCAGTCGACCGTGCCGTGCCTCGAGCTCCTCGAGCAGCACATCCGCGTAGCGCGTCAGGCGCGCCTCGGTGTAGCGCATCGCGGCGAAGGACTTCGGGTCGTCGGCCGAACCCCAGTTGCCCTGGCCGTCGACGATCGGATAGCGGTAGGCGAACTCCTGCGCCATGTGCACCATGGCCTCGTAGCAGGCCGTGTCGCCGTGCGGGTGGAACTTGCCGATCACGTCGCCGACCGTGCGCGCGGACTTCTTGTGCTTGGAGGCAGCCGACAGGCCGAGCTCGCTCATCGCATAGACGATGCGCCGCTGCACCGGCTTCAGGCCGTCGCCGAGCGCCGGCAGCGCCCGGTCGAGGATCACGTACATCGAATAGTCGAGGTAGGCCTTCTCCGTGAACAGGCCGAGCGCGCTGCCGCTCGACACCCTCGAAATTCAGCTTCTGCTCCGGCCATCAGACCTGGCACCTCGGCCTGGTTGCCGTTGCGCTCGAGCCATTCGCGCCGGTCGCCGGCGCGCTTCTTCGCGAGCAGCATGTCCATGAGCGGTCGGTCTCGTCGCGCGCCTCGATCGTCAGCTGCACCAGCCGGCGCGTGCGCGGATCGATGGTCGTCTCGCGCAGCTGCGGCGGATTCATCTCGCCCAGGCCCTTGAAGCGGGTCACGACCGGCTTCGCGCGGGCATGCTCGGCGGCGAGGCGCGCGAGCATGCAGGTCGCGCTCGCGCGTCGTCCAGCGCGTAGCAGCACCTGCTTGCCGGCATCGATGCGGTAGAGCGGCGGCATCGCCACGTAGCACGTGGCCGCCGAGCACCAGCGGGCGGAAGTGCCGCAGGAACAGCGCGCACAGCAGCGTCGCGATGTGCTGCCCGTCGGAGTCGGCGTCCGCGAGGATGCAGATCTTGTGGTAGCGCAGCTCGCGAGAGGTCGGCCGGCGCCCGGATCGACGCCGAGCGCGACGCTGATGTCGTGCACCTCCTGCGAGGAGCCGATCTCGCCGGGCTCGAGTTCCCAGGTGTTCAGGATCTTGCCGCGCAGCGGCATGATCGCCTGGAATTCGCGGTCGCGCGCCTGCTTGGCCGAGCCGCCGGCCGAGTCGCCCTCGACCAGGAACAGCTCGGAGCGCGCCGGATCCTGGCTGGTGCAGTCGGCGAGCTTGCCCGGCAGCGCCGGTCCGTTCACGGCGCGCTTGCGCACCACCCGCGCGGCCGCGCGCAGCCGCTCCTGCGCGTTGGCGATCGCGAACTGCGCGATGCGCTCGCCGGCGTCCGGATGCTGGTTGAGCCACAGTGCCGCGGCGTCGCGCGCGATGCGTCTCGACCAGCGTCGCGGCCTCGCGCGAGCTGAGCTTCTCCTTGGTCTGGCCCGCGAACTGCGGGTCGCGCATCTTGACCGAGAGCACGAAGCAGGCGCGATTCCAGACGTCCTCGGCGCGTGAGCTTCACGCCGCGCGGCAGCAGGTTGCGGAACTCGCAGAACTCGCGCACCGCCTCGACCACGCCGGCGCGCAGCCCGTTCACGTGCGTGCCCCCGGCGGTGGTCGGGATCAGGTTCACGTAGCTCTCGGCGATCAGCGGCTCGGCATCGGCGCGACCACACCAGCGCCCACTCGACCACGTCCTGCTCGCTCTCGTGCCGGCCGGTGATCGGCTCCGGGGGCAGCAGCTGTGCGCCGCGCAGCTGCTCGAGCAGGTAGGCGCCGAGGTCGCCGGTGTAGAACCACTCCTCGCGCTCGCCGGTCGCTCTCGTTCAGGAAGCTGACCCGCAGGCCCGGGCACAGCACGGCCTTGGCCTTGAGGACGCGTCGCAGGTCGGGCACCGAGAAGCGGTCGGAGTCGAAGAACTTCGGGTCCGGCCAGAAGCGCACCGTGGTGCCGGTATTGCGCGCGCCGACCGTGCCGATCCCTGAGCTTCAAGGGCGCATGCACGCGCCCGTCGCGGAAGCCGATGTGGTACTCGCGTCCGCCGCGCCGCACGCTGCACTCGAGCTGGCGCGAGAGCGCGTTGACCACCGACACGCCGACCCCGTGCAGGCCGCCGGAGAACTTGTAGGACCCCTCGGTGAACTTGCCGCCGGCGTGCAGCCGCGTGAGGATCAGCTCCACGCCGCTGACCTTCTCCTTCGGATGGATGTCGATCGGCATGCCGCGCCCGTCGTCGGCGACCTCGAGCGAGTGGTCGCGGTAGAGCGTGACCTGGATCGAGCGGCAGTGGCCCGCGATCGCCTCATCGACGCTGTTGTCGATGACCTCGTGCGCGAGGTGGTTGGGCCGCGTGGTGTCGGTATACATGCCCGGCCGCCGGCGTACCGGGTCCAGGCCACTCAATACTTCGATATCGGAGGCGGTGTATGACTCTGCCATGCTGTTCCAGGCCGTGGTGCGGCGCGGATTCTAGCAGCGGCTGCATCGAAGCCACGTCCCGATCCCGGTGCCGGTCGGTTATTAGACCAATTCTAATGGATTGGCGCGTGCCCGCCCCGCGGGCGTCCCGCCCCGCAACGCATATGCTAGGGTTTGCGGATGAGTGAGCAACCCCGGTCCGGGTCGCCGGCAGCAGCGCAACCCGGGTTCGAACAGGCCCTCGAAGAGCTCGAGCGCCTCGTGGCGCAGCTGGAGTCAGGCGACCTGCCGCTCGATGCGGCCCTGCGTACCTTCGAGCAGGGCGTGCGTCTGACCCGCGAGTGCCAGTCAGCGCTCGCCGCGGCCCAACAGAAGGTGCAGATCCTGTTGCAGCGGGGCGACACGGTTGCAATCGAGGATTTCGACGCCGGCGGCCCGGAGCCACGCGCGGCACCATGAGCAGTGAGCACGCCGGCTCGCTGCCGGCACGCATTGCCGGATACCAGGCGCGCATCGAGCGCGTGCTCGCGGCCACCCTGCCGGCCGACGCCGCGATCCCGCGGCTGTGCGAGGCGATGCGCTACAGCGTGCTGGGCGGGGGCAAGCGCCTGCGCCCGGTGCTGGTCTACACGACCGGAGAAGCCTTCGGAGCACCGCTCGAGCGGCTCGATGCGCCGGCCGCGGCGGTCGAGCTGATCCATGCCTACAGCCTGATCCACGACGACCTGCCGTCGATGGATGACGATGATCTGCGCCGCGGCAAGCCGAGCTGCCATCGCGCCTTCGATGAGGGCACGGCGATCCTGGCCGGGGACGCGCTGCAGGCGCTGGCTTTCGAAGTGCTCGCGGGCGATGAGGCGGACGCGGCGATGCCGGCGCACGCGGCCGACACCGTGCTGATGCAGAAGACGCTCGCCCAGGGGATCGGCCCGCAGGGCATGGCCGGCGGGCAGGCGATCGACCTGGCGGCGATCGGCACGCAGCTCACCGAGATCGAGATCGAGCGCATGCACCGGCGCAAGACCGGCGCGCTGATCCAGGCGAGCATCGACCTCGGGGCGATAGCAGCCGGCCTGGCCCACGATCCGGTGCGCCCGGCGCTGCGCCAGTTCGGCACCGAGATCGGGCTCGCGTTCCAGATCCATGACGACATCCTCGATGTCACCGGGGAGACCGGCACGATCGGCAAACAGCAGGGTGCCGATGCGGCCCACGGCAAGCCGACCTACCCGAGCGTGTTCGGACTCGCCACAGCGCGGCAGCTCGCCGCGCTGCACCGCGACCGGGCCCTGGCGGCCCTGGGGCCCCTGGGACCGCGGGTATTGCCGCTGCGGGAGCTGGCGCGTTATGTCATCGAGCGGGCCCACTGAGTCCCGCCAGAAGCGTGTAGACTGGAGGCCACGATGCCCGATGACAGGACCCCCACCTACCCGCTGCTGGGTGCCATCGAGTCCCCGGCGGACCTGCGCGCGCTGCCCGAGCACGAGCTGCCGGCCCTGGCCGCCGAGCTGCGGCAGTTCCTGATCCACACCGTCAGTACGCGCGGCGGCCATTTCGCCGCCGGCCTGGGTACCGTCGAGCTGACCATCGCACTGCATTATGTCTTCAACACGCCCGAGGATCGGCTGGTGTGGGACGTCGGCCATCAGGCCTACCCGCACAAGGTGCTGACCGGCCGGCGCGACCGGCTCCATACCATCAAGCAGACCGGCGGGCTGGCGCCCTTCCCGTGTCGTAGCGAGAGTCCCTACGACGCCTTTGGCGTCGGCCACTCGAGCACCTCGGTCAGTGCGGCGCTCGGCATGGCGATAGCGGCGGCGCGGCGCGGCGAAGGCCGGCGGGCGGTCGCGATCATCGGCGATGGGGCGATGAGCTCCGGGATGGCCTTCGAGGCCCTGAACCACGCCGGCAGCCTGCCCGAGGACCTGCTCGTGGTCCTCAACGACAACGAGATGTCGATCTCCGAGAACGTCGGGGCGCTGTCGAACTACCTGGCGCGCGTGATCTCGGGAAAGCTGTATTCCAAGCTGCGGGTCGGCGGCAAGAAGGCGCTGCAGCAGCTGCCCGCGGTGCGCGAGCTGGTGCGACGCTCGGAGGAGCACGTCAAGGGCATGGTGCTGCCCGGGACGCTGTTCCACGAGCTCGGCTTCAACTACGTCGGTCCGATCGACGGCCATGACCTGCCGGCCCTGGTGCGCGCGCTGCGCAACCAGAAGTCCGTCCACGACGGCCCGCAACTGCTGCACATCGTGACCTGCAAGGGCAAGGGCTACGCGCCGGCCGAGGCCGACCCGATCACCTGGCACGGTCCCGGCCCGTTCGACCCGGCCAGCGGTACGATCCACAAGGAGAAGTCCGCGACCCTGAGTTACTCGCAGATCTTCGGGCAGTGGCTGTGCGACATGGCGGCACGCGATCCGCAGGTCGTCGGCATCACTCCGGCGATGCGCGAAGGCTCCGGCATGGTCGAGTTCTCGCGCCGCTTTCCGGCCCAGTACTTCGACGTCGCGATCGCCGAGCAGCATGCGGTCACGTTCGCGGCCGGCCTCGCCTGCGAGGGGTTCAAGCCGGTGGTCGCGATCTACTCGAGTTTCCTGCAGCGTGCCTATGACCAGCTGATCCACGACGTCGCGCTGCAGAACCTTCCGGTCGTGTTCGCGCTCGATCGCGCCGGCGTGGTCGGCAGCGACGGGGCGACCCACAACGGCAGCTTCGACCTGAGCTTCCTGCGCTGCGTGCCGAACATGGTCGTGATGGCCCCGGCGGACGAGAACGAGTGCCGCCAGATGCTCTACACGGCGACGACGCTGCCGGGTCCGGCGGCGGTGCGGTATCCGCGCGGCACGGGTCCGGGCGTGCCGATCGCGGCCGAGATGAGCGCCTTGCCGGTCGGTCGCGCCGAACTGCGCCGCCGCGGCGGCAGCGGGCTCGCGCTGCTGTCCTTCGGCACCCTGCTGGCCACCGCGCTCGCGCTCGGTGAGCGCCTCGACGCGACCGTGGTGAACATGCGTTTTGTCAAACCGCTGGATCTCGCGCTGCTGCGCGAGATTGCCGGCAGTCATGCCGCGATCGTGACCCTCGAGGAAAACGTCGTGGCTGGCGGCGCCGGCAGCGCCTGCGCCGAGGCCCTGGACGCGGAAGGCCTCACGACACCGCGGCTGCACATCGGAATCCCGGACCGCTTCATCGAGCACGGCAGCCGCGAGCATTGCCTCGCCGAGGCCGGCCTGGATCCGGCCGGCATTGCCAGCCAGATCGACCGCTGGCGCGCGCTGGTCCCAGGCTTGAAACACTCCAGGGCCGCCCCCAAACTGACCGCTGCGGGCGGATCCAGCCCGCTGTAGCGAGGCCGGCCCGATCCTCGTCCGACCCGCGCCATGTACCGAGGCCTGAAGGGGACCTGATGAACATCGCCCTGCAAACGCGGCCGCCCAAGGTCGCGACCGTCGAGGACGTGCAGTCCCGCGCCGACACGCGCCAGATTCCGATCAATCGCGTGGGCATCAAGGACGTGCGCCATCCGGTGCGGGTCAAGGACCGCACCGCAGGCGAGCAGCACACGGTGGCGACCTTCAACATGTACGTGAACCTGCCGCACGATTTCAAGGGCACGCACATGTCACGCTTCGTCGAGGTGCTGCATCACGAGCGCGAGATCTCGGTCGAGTCGTTCCGGGTCATGCTGGCCGAGATGACGACGCGCCTGGACGCGGTGGCCGGGCACATCGAGATGAACTTCCCGTATTTCGTGATGAAGCGCGCGCCGGTCTCCGGCGTGGAGAGCTTCATGGACTACCAGGCGTCACTGGTCGGGGAGATCTGCCACGGCGAGGCGGTGATGTGGGTCAAGGTGGTCGTACCGGTCACGAGCCTGTGCCCGTGCTCGAAGAAGCATCTCCGAGCGCGGGGCGCACAACCAGCGCTCGCACGTGACGATCAAGGCGCGGCTGCGCGATCACATGTGGATCGAGGAACTGATCGACATCGCGGAGAGCGAGGCATCGTGCGAGCTCTACGGCATCCTCAAGCGGCCGGACGAGAAGTACGTGACCGAGCGGGCCTACGACAACCCCAAGTTCGTCGAGGACATGGTGCGCGACGTGGCGGCCCGCCTGAACAGCGAGCCCGCGCATCGGCGCCTATGTCGTCGAGAGCGAGAATTTCGAATCCATCCACAATCATTCGGCGTATGCGCTGATCGAGCGCAACAAGGAATCGGATAGCATCGCCGGCGCCGTCACGCCGGCTTCGACTTGAGGAGACTGCTGCCATGGCCTTCGAGAATCGCAATACGCTGCCGGTAAAGTCCGGCAACCCCGGCCTGAACGACCGAACTTTCGCCGGCCTGCCGCGCCCGGCGGTCGCCAGCGAGCGCATGACGCTGCAGGGCACGATCAACAAGTCGTTCCTGCTCCTGGTCGTGCTGCTGGGCGCCGCGCTGTGGCCGTGGTCCCAGTACCTCGCCACCGGCGACATCGCGACGGTGAACGTGCCCGTCATGGTCGGCGCGATCGGCGGCCTGATCCTGGCCCTGGTGATCAGCTTCAAGATGACGCTCGCGCCGTACCTGGCGCTGCCTTACGCCGCGCTCGAGGGACTCGCGATCGGCGGGGTCTCGGCACTGCTCGAGCGCAAGTACCCGGGCATCGCGATCCAGGCCGTGGGCCTGACCTTCGGCGTGCTCGCCTCGCTGCTGGTGGCCTACTCGATGCGGCTGATCCGTGCGACGGCGCGCATGCGCGCGATCGTGATCGGAGCCACCGGTGCGATCTTCCTGCTGTACCTGGTCACGATGGTGCTCGGCCTGTTCCACGTCGCGACACCGTTCATGAACGACTCGAGTCCGCTGAGCATCGGCATCTCGCTGGTGATCGTCGGAGTCGCGGCGCTCAACCTGGTGCTCGATTTCGACATGATCGAATCGGGCGTCGCGCAGGGCGCGCCGCGCTACATGGAATGGTATGCGGCCTTCGGCCTGCTGGTCACCCTGGTCTGGCTGTACATGGAGATGCTGCGCCTGCTGTCCAAGCTTCGGGACCGCTGAGTCCCGAGCCCGCCGGCGCCTGCCCACCCGCCACGTCCCGCCGCGCGTGCGGCGGGTGTGTACGCCGCCGCACCGACCGCGCTGAGATTCCCCGGCATGCTCGGTGCCGTTGATCCTGTTCGGGGAATCCAGCATGACCCATCGACGTGCCGGCCGGACGGCCAGTCTCCTGCTCTGCGTGTCCGTACCGGCCTTCGGACTGCTGCCGGGCGTGGCCGGCGCACAGGTCGGCATCGGCGTCTCGATCACGGTCGCACCGCCGGAAATCCCGGTCTACGCGCAACCCGAGATACCCGGTCCCGGCTATCTGTGGACGCCGGGCTACTGGGCCTGGGGCGAGCGGGCCTATTACTGGGTGCCGGGAGCCTGGGTGCTCGCGCCACAGCCCGGCTACCTGTGGACCCCGGGTTACTGGGCCTGGGCCAATGGTGCCTACCTGTGGCACCGCGGTTACTGGGGCGCACATGTCGGCTACTACGGCGGCGTGAACTACGGCTACGGTTACGGCGGTTCCGGCTATCAGGGCGGTTACTGGGCGCAGGACCACTTTTTCTACAATCGCTCGGTCAATAACCTGCGCGGCAACTCCCGGATCACGAACGTCTACAACCGGACCGTGAGCAACGAGAATGCGACGCGCGTCAGCTACAACGGCGGCCATGGCGGTACTACGGCCCATGCGTCCACCGATGAGCGTGCCGCGGCGAGCGAGTCGCACCTGAATCCGGTACCGGAGCAGGTCCGGCAGGAACAGGTCGCCCGCACCGCGCCGCGGGCTCCGACCCCGCAGCCGGCCCCGTCGCGCGCCTCCGGGCCCCGACCCGAGGCTCGCCAGGCCCAGGCCCCGGCACAGCATCCGCAGGATCAGCATCCGCAGGATCAGCATCCGCAGGACCAGCACCCGCAGGATCAGCATCCCCAGGCACAGCGCGCTGACCAGAATCGCGGCGACAATTCACACGATCGCTAGCGCATCCGACTGCCCCTGGACGGACGTATAGGGGGCATGGAGTTTCCATGTCCCTGATCATCCGCAGAGACGCCGGGCGCCGGCTGCCCTGGCTGTGCTGCGCGCTGTCAGGCCTGGCCTTGGCCGCCGGCACCGTGCCGGCAGCCGGCATCGCGCCGGCGAGCGTCGCGCCGCCCAGCATGGCCGATGGCTATGTGCGCTATGCCGGCACGGCCCACGTGCGGCATTCGTCCGAGTTCCTGTATGGGGAACGCCACGTGCTGCACTATCGCGGCGGGCAACTGCGCGAACGTGTCGTGCTGTACACCTGCGGCGACGGCAGCGCGTTCGCGCGCAAGACGGTGTCGTACGTGGATCCGCTCGCGCCCGATTTCATGCTCGAGGACTCCAGCAACGGCCTGCGCGAGGGCATCCGTACGACGCCGGACGGCAGGTCCGTATTCTTCCGACCGCATGCCTCCGACGCGGAGCACAGCGGTCCACTGCCGGCCGTGATGGGACTGGTCGCCGATGCGGGCTTCGATGAGTTCGTGCGCGCCAACTGGCAGCGCCTGGTGGCAGGCGATGCGCTGCAGATGCCGTTCCTGGTGCCGAGCCGGCTCGAGGATTACCGCTTCCAGGTGCAGCACCTGCGCAGCCAGGATCTCGGGGGCACGCCCACCGAGGTGTTCCGGCTACGGCTGTCCGGATTCTGGGGCTGGTTCCTGCGCGGGATCGACGTCTACTACAGCAGCGACGCGCGCGTGCTGGTGCACTATGACGGCCTGTCGGACCTGCGCGATGCCGGCGGCGACCCCTTCAAGGCCGAGATCGACTTTCCCGGCGCTGCGCGCGGACCGGCCAGCGAGCAGGACATGCAGGCTGCGCGTGCGGCGCCGCTGCATCCCTGCAGTTAGGCCGTCCCGATGGGCGCCGTTCCTTCAGAACGGGAAATGGCCGGGCAAGGTCTCGATCGTGATCCAGCGCAGCTCCGTGAACTGCTCGATGCCGGCCTTGCCGCCGAAACGACCGTAGCCCGACGCGCCGACGCCACCGAAGGGCATCTGCGCCTCGTCGTGCACGGTCGGACCGTTGATGTGGCACATGCCGGAGCGGATCTGGCGTGCCACGCGCAGGCCGCGCGCGGTGTCGCGCGTGAATACGGCCGCCGACAGGCCGTAGTCGCTGTCGTTGGCCAGCCGTATCGCGTCCTGCTCGTCGCGCGCCCGGATCAGCGCGACCACCGGCCCGAAGCTCTCGTCGCGATACAGCTTCATCTCGGCGGTGACTCCATCGACCACGGTGGCCGGCATCAGCACGCCGATGGCCGGACCGCCGGCGAGAATCCGTGCGCCGTGCGCGCGCGCGTCCTCGATCAGCGCGTTGACATGCGTCACCGCCCTGCGATCGACCACCGCGCCGAGCGGTGCCTTGCCTTCGCGCGGGTCCCCGGTCGCGAGCGACTGCCCCAGCGCTCTGCAGGCGTCACATTCATCGTCGCCCCGGAATGCGCTTGTCGCATATCCGGGGCCGTTACAAATCGAAGCGCCTTTTCGCGATCCCGGATACGACGCAGGCGTCGTTCCGGGATGACGGAATTACGAAACCGATCCCGATTTTCGGGCTCCGCCCTAGCCGTTCAATCGGCTTTCGGCGGCTCCGCGCGCTCGCTCAGCGGATGAAAATTGAACACGGTCTGGCGCAGGCAATCTTCCATGACGTGCGTGTAGATCTGCGTTGTCGAAATGTCGGAGTGCCCAAGCAGCGTCTGCAGCACGCGCAGATCGACGCCGCGGTCGAGCAGGTGGGTCGCGAAGGCATGGCGCAGCACATGCGGCGATAGCCGCTCCTCGTCGATGCCGATCCGCGTCCAAGCGTTTGAGGTCGCGCGCGGATTTCTGACGCGTCAGGTGGCCCTCCTCGCCCCAGGAGGGGAACAGCCATTTCGACGGGGCGGCGGCGCTTTCCGAACTCGATCCATGCGTCGAGGATATCGCGGGCCTTCCCGTTCAGCGGCAGGATGCGCTCGCGCCCGCCTTTCCTTTGACGGTCAGCATCATCCTGTCGCCGCGAAGCGCGGCTCGCGGCAGGCTCACCAGTTCGGAGACGCGCAAGCCCGTTCCGTAGAGGAGTTCGAGCAGGCAGGCGAGACGCAAAGCGCGCCGCCGCGCGCCCGGGGTTGGCCGACGTGGGCGGCTTCATGGGCCGCGTTCAAAAGAAGATCGACCTCCGCTATCTTCTTATAGTGTCGCGGGCAGGCTCCGCCTGGCCTTCGCGCCATCGATGAGCCGGGCTGGATCGTCGGCGCGCAATCCTTCGGCGACGAGAAACTGCATGAAGCGCTTGAGGCAGGATAGTTTGCGGGCCGCCGAGTTTGCCGCAAGACCGTTTTCGGCGCGATCCGCGAAGAAGGCCTCAAGGCTCTGGCGCGAGCATAGCAATACGTAACTGAAGTTTGGCGCGGAGAAAA
>CAWIQV010000071.1:0-21219 GCA_963838275.1 uncultured Gammaproteobacteria bacterium
GGTCCCGAGCTCCTCCATCACGAATGCCGCGGCCTGCGTCAGGGTGCCCTGCCCGATATCGGGAGCGGTCACGCGAACGACGACGGTATCGTCCGGCGCGATGCTGATCCACGGCGTGAATTCGACGGCTCCGGTGGGATTGGGCTTGTCCCAGATGATGGTCTGCGCCTCCGCGCCCAGCGCCGGCCGGTCGCCGAATCCCATGACCAGCGCGCCCCCGGCGGCGAGCGTGGAGCAGACGAACTGCCGGCGATCGAGGCTGGTATCGGCGCTCATGTGGAGCTCCTCGAGGTGTTGCCCTCGGCCGCCTTGTGAATGGCAGCCCGAACCTTCGGATAGGTACCGCAGCGGCAGATATTGCTCACGTACTGGTCAATATCCTCGTCGGTCGGCTTCGGGATCTGCTTCAGCAGCGCCGCGGCGGCCATCAGCATGCCGGCCTGGCAGTAGCCGCACTGCGGCACGTTCATCTCTATCCAGAGCTGCTGCAGCGGATGGCTGGAATCGACGCTCAGGCCCTCGATCGTCGTGATCTTGTGGCCGGCGGCCGCCGACAGCGGAAACTGGCAGGAACGCATCGGGTGACCGTCGACGTGCACGGTGCAGGCGCCGCATTGTGCGATTCCGCAACCGAATTTCGTACCCGTCATGCCCAGGTGATCACGCAGCACCCACAGCAGCGGCGTCGCGGGATCGGCATCGACCTCGAGGGTCTTGCCATTGACATCGATCGATATAGCCATCGCTGAGGTCTCCTCTGGGGGCGCCCGGAGGCGCCCTTGGTTGACTCGGTTCGGGCATCTCTTGGCGGATGCCATCAGGCGGACTGCCGTTGATTATACTCCTTATTGCATTCCCTGCGTCGCACCGTGTGGACGCCTGGACCAAGTTTAAAAGCGTTTGACCTGAAACAGTTTGAACCGGGGGGCACCATGGACCGACGCGCATTCTTCTCGTACTCGACCGCCGGCGCGGTCGCGCTCGGCGCCGAGCGGCTGCCGGCCGCCGACGCACCGCGCGCTGCCACGCCTCCGCCCCTGAAGGCCCGGCTCGGGCACCAGGTCGCGCCGCCCTGCAGCGATGCACAGTTCGCCTATGTCGCACGCTACGGAGTAGAAGGCGTCGGTGCCAGCGCGACGATTGCCGACCCGACGCGCCTGTACGCCACCGCCGAGGAGATGATGCGGCTGCGCGAGCGCGTCGAAAGACATGGCCTGACGCTGGACGTCACCGACAGCGTCCTGCTGCCTTCGAGCCTGATCGATCGCGAACCGCACCCGTCGATCATGCTCGCCCAGAGTCCGCAGCGGGACCGCGACATCGAGGCGTTCCAGAATCACATCCGGGCCTGCGCCGCCGCCGGCGTCCCGACCCTCAAGTACAACATGAGCATCCTGGGGGTGGTGCGTAGCGGCACGACTCCGGGCCGGGGCGATGCGCTGTACTCGACCTGGAAGCTCACCGACGGGCTCAAGGACGATGCCCCGACGCGCGCCGGCATCGTGAATGCCGACGCCTTCTGGGAGCGCATCACGTATTTCCTGGATCGCGTCGTGCCGGTCGCCAATGAATACAAGGTACGGCTGGCCTGCCATCCGCAGGATCCCGGCATGCCGCCGGCAGGGTATCGCGGTGTCGATCGGGTGCTCGGCACCGTGGACGGCCTGAAGAAGTTCCTCGCCATCCGCGAGAGCCCCTACCACGGACTGAATTTCTGCCAGGGCACCGTCTCCGAGGACCTGCAGGATCCCGGCACGCAGATCTTCGACGTCATCCGCCACTTCGGCAGCCGCAACAAGATCTTCAACGTGCACTTCCGCAACATCCGCGGCCATCGTGACGACTTCATGGAGGTCTTCCCCGACGAAGGCTCCGTCGATTTCGTCACCGCGCTGAAGACCTATCGCGAGGTCGGCTACGGCGGACTGCTGATGCCCGACCATGCGCCGCGCGCCCAGGGCGGCCAGGATGTCGAGGCCATGAATTTCGCGTTCGCGTTCGGCCACCTGCGCGGCCTGATCCAGGCCGAGCGGCACGTGGGCTAGAGCTCGCCGGGCTTGAAGGCCGGTTCCACTCCCGGCGGCAGACCCTGCTCGCCCATCGCCATCAGCGAGGCGAGCCCGACGTAGGCGCCGTTGACCAGGGTCAGGTCGATCACCTGCTGGGCGCTGAGGAACTGCCGTACGCGCGCGTAGGTCGCGTCGGCGACCCCGTGGCTGCCATACAGCTCGGTGCAGAAGTCATAGACCGCGGCTTCGTCCGGCTGCATCGCGTCCGGCCGTCGCAGTGCCTTCAGTCCCGCGAGGGTCTGCGCGGACACACCGGCCTTGAGCGCGAGCGGGTAATGCGCATGCCATTCCACCTGGGAGCGCCACGCGCGGCCCTGGATCAGGATCGCGAACTCGTTCAGCCGGGTCGGCACGCTGGTGTGGAATCGCAGGTAGTCGAGCAGATCGAGCATCGGCTTCGCGGCGCCGGGGCTGCGCAGCAGCAGGTTGTAGGGCCCACCGATGCCGACGCTGGAGAAGCCCATCACGTACTGCGCGAGCGGGCGCTGCTGATCGTTCAGCTGCTCGAGCGTCAATTGCGGAAAGCGCGGCGCCGGGGCCGGTGCGGCCACGGTCGCAACCGCGGCAGCCGGTGCGGGAGCGGGCGAGCGCAGCGGCCTGCCCTTCTCGACCACGTACACGGCGACCAGCCCGGCCGGGACCGTGCCATCGTTGCGGGCGTTGTGCACCGTGCCGGCCGGGACCACCAGTGCCTGGCCGGCCGAGATGGTTCGTGGCGCCTGGCCGGCGATCATCAGCGTGACGGTCCCCTCCGTCAGGTAGGAGATTTCCTCGCCGGGATGCGTATGCCAGCCCACCTGCGCGCCGGGTGCGAGCTGCACCCGCATCACGACGGTTTCGCGGCCTGGTATCGACAGGTCCGCCTGGGTCAGCACGGCGCGCATCAGCCCCGGATCCGCGGCCGCTGCCACCGCCGCTGCCGGCGCCTGCGTCGGCGTCGGCGTCTGTGCGAGAATGTCGGCGCCGGATCCGACCAGCAGTACGATCACGACGGCGCGGAACCAGACTGTACGCGGCATGACTTCCCCCGATTGCTCTGCAACGGCAATGCAGCGCAGATTGTGGGGAGCCGGGGTTGCCGTAGTCAAACGCGCCGCGCTCTCGAGGGGAACGCGTATGCATGAGCCCGGAGCAAAGCCGCCGAGCACCGGACGGCGCCGCTTCCTGCAGGGCATGAGCCTCGCGGGCGCCGCGGTGATGGCGCCGGCCGGCCCGCTGCGCGCGCAGGGCCCGGAGCCGGCGCCGGGCCCTGCGGCCGGCGCCGCGCCGCCGCCCGATCTCGCCACCGAAACGCTGCCACCTCCCGCGGACCCGGTCACGCAGACGAGCAGGGCGGCGACTTCATGGTCGATGTGCTGCAAGCACGCTCGACATCGAGTATCTGGCGATGAATTGCGCCTCGAGCTTTCGCGGCCTGCACGAAGCGGTCATCAACTATGGCAGGCAACCAGCAGCCCGGAGATGCTCACCTGCCCGCACGAGGAAATCGCGGTCGCCATGGCCCACGGCTACGCCAAGATCGAAGGCAAGCCGATCGGCGATGGTCTGCCACGGCGTGGTCGGCCTGCAGCACGCCGCCATGGCGATGTACAACGCCTGGTGCGACCGCGTGCCCGTGTATGTCGATGGGCGGCAACATCATCGAGGCCGACAAGCGCCGGCAGTTCGATCGCCGAATGGGTGCATTCCGCCGTGGATATCGCCGCGGGCGTGCGCGATTCACCAAGTGGGACGACCAGCCGGCCTCGCTGCAGCATTTCGCCGAATCGGCGGTGCGCGCCTACAAGATCGCCACCACGCCGCCGATGGGCCCGGTGCTCATGTCGCTCGACGCGGAACTGCAGGAAAACCCGATTCCGGAAGGCGACAGGCTGCACATCCCGAAATGTGCCGAACGTGATCCCGCCGCAGGCGATCGACGGCGCGCTGGCGGAGGCCGCGAAGATGCTGGTCGAGGCGCAAGCGCCGCTCATCGTCGGTCGACCGCATGGCGCGCACGCCGGCCGGGCTCGGGCGGCTGGTCGAACTCGCGGAACTGCTGCAATGCGCCGGTGCTCGATCGCTTGGGCGGCGCATGAATTTTCCCGTCCCGCCACCCGCTCAACCAGCAGCTTCCGCCGCAACGTCGTGGTGGGCCAGGCCGACGTGATCCTGGCGATCGAGATCAACGATCATTGGGCCGCGCTCAACGCGTTCCAGCGACCGCATCGTGCGCACCTCGCAGCCGCTCTACAAGCCGACCACGAAAATCATCACGCTCGGCGTGCGCGACCTGTATCTGAAGGCCAATTACCAGGATTTCGGCCGCTTCGACGACAGTCGATCTCGGCGATCGCGGGCGACGGCGAGGCCTCGCTGCCGGCGCTGACCGAAGCGGTGCGCCGGCTCGTCGACGCCGGCCGCAAATCGGCCTTCGAGGCGCGCGGCAAGCAGCTACGCGGCGGCGCACTCGACCATGCGTCGAGCAGGCCAAGTCCGACGCCACGATCGGCTGGGACGCGAGCCCGATCACGCACCGCGCGGCTGTGCGCCGAGGTGTATGCGCAGATCCAGCGACGAGGACTGGTCGCTGGTCGGCAACGCGCATCGGCAACGCCTGGCCGCACCGCTGTGGGAATTCGACAAGCCGCATCAGCTGGATCGGCTCTCCGGCGGTGCCGGCATCGGCTACAACGCCCCGGCTTCGCTCGGCGCCGCGCTCGCCAACAGGCGCCACGGGCGCCTGACGCGTCGCGATTCAGCGGCGACGGCGACCTGCATGTACGTCCCGAGCACGCTGTGGACGGCGGCGCATCACCGCATCCCGATCCTCTACATCGATGCACAACAACCGCGCCTACCATCAGGAATACATGTACCTGCAGGCGATGGCGAACCGTCACATGCGCGGCATCACCAATGCGCACATCGGCACGACCCTGACCGATCCGGCGATCGACTTACGCCACCGTCGCGCGCGGCTTCGGCGTGCATGCCGAAGGTCCGATCACGGATCCGGCGGAGCTGGGCCCTGCCCTGCAGCGCGCGGTGGCGGTGGTCCGGCGCGGCGAGCCCGCGCTCGTAGATGTCGTGACAGATCCACGCTGAGCGGCCGCGACGTGCACGGGCCACATCGGGTACTTATCGGGGCGATGGCAATCGCGGGGCTGTCGCTGCTGCAGGGCGGCGTGGCCCGGTCCGCAGATGCTCCGGGCGGTGATACCGCCAACGGCCGCAGGCTGTACCTGGCGGTGGGCTGCTTCGAGTGCCACGGCCGCGCCGGCCAGGGCGGCCGCTTCAACTATCCGGCCCCGGCTCTGGCCCGGACAGCGTTGCCGCTGGCCGCATTCAGCGCGCTGGTGCGCACCGGTCCGAACGACATGCCCGCCTATGCGCAGCGCGTGCTGGCGGACCAGGACGTGGCCGACATCCTCGCATTCCTGCGCTCGCTGCCCGGTCGGCGCCCCGCCGCAGACATCCCGCTGCTCGACCCGTAGCGCCGCCGCTCAACCCGTAGCGCCGCTACTCGACCCGTAGCGCCGCTACTCGACCCGTAGCGCCGCTGTTCAACCACCGACGCGGAAATCGAACGCCCAGGTAAATTTCCGGCGGCTCACTGCTGCTCGCGTGCCAGCTCGGCCTCGAAGGCGCGCTCCTTGTCCGCGATCGCGGCCTGGTAGCCTTCGCGGTCCACCCAGACGTTGCCGGTCTCGCCGGCGTGCAGGCGGTCCAGCTTGGCCAGCATGCCGAAATAGGCGCCGTGAGCGCCCAGGAATACGTCGCAGGGCAGCGCCTTCAGCAGTGAAAAAGTGTGCCGGTAATCCGCCGCGATGCCCGGATACGATGCCGGCCGTCCCGGCCGATCGACGAGCCGGAAGCCTGCGTTGACGTTCCAGCTGCCGACGATCACGACGTGCAGCAGCCGCCCACCGTCGTTCACGTCGAGCGTCCAGGTGGTGCAGCCGCGCGTATGTCCGGGCGTCCTGTGCGCCACCAGCACCGTGTCACCGAGGCGCACGGTATCGCCATCGTGCAGCACGCGATCGACCTTCGCGGCCGGATAGTGGACGTCGGGGTAATGGAAATCGCGCGCGCCGCCGCTCTCGACCACCGGCACATCGTCATCCATCACCATGTACCGGGCGCCGGTCTGCTGCTTCACGGCCGCGCTGCCGGCATCGTGGTCCCAATGCGCGTGGCTGATCAGCAGCACCTTGATGTCCTGGAACCGGAACCCGAGCTGCTCGACGCTGCTGCGGATCAGCGGCACGGAGCTCTCGAGGCTGGAATTGATCAGGATGTCACCCTGGGGCGTGACCAGCAGATAGGACGCGAGGTCGCGGCTGCCGACGTAATACAGGTTGCCGGCGATCCGGAACGGTGCCTGTGGCGTGGTCCAGTCCGCGGTCTCGGCGGCGGGCACCCGCGCGGCCAGCAGCAGCATCGCCATGGCCGTGGCCGTGGCCATGGCCATCGCGAGCCAGCCCCGGTACCCGAATAACGCGCTTTCCAACGCCGCCCCCGAATCCTCTGGTCGCGAGAGAGTACCATACGCACTCGTGGCTTCCCCCGATGGAGGTACGATGCAAACCGCCGGCGATCCGTGCCTGTCGCGTCGCGAACTGCTCAAGACCGCTGTCCTGGCCGGCATCGGTGCGATGCTGAGCCCGGCGCTGCCGGCCGCCGATGGCGCCGCCGCATTGCCGCTGATCGTGAAGCAGATTCCCGCCACCGGAGAGTCCCTCCCGGTGATGGGCATCGGCACCAACGCTTTCGGCGACCCGAACAATTCCGCGCTGCGCGACGTGCTGCAGCGCATGCAGCAGCTCGGCGGCACCGTGATCGACACCGCCGCGATGTACGGCCAGAGCGAAGCGGTGATCGGTTCGGCGCTGGCGCAGCTCGGACTGCGCAGCCGGATGTTCCTGGCGACCAAGTTCAATGCTCCCGGAGTCTTTCCGCGCGACCCCGCGGGCGCTGCCAGCTTCGAGCGTTCGCTGACGCGCCTGCAGACGGATCATGTCGACCTGCTGTTCGCGCACTTCCTCGACAGCGTCGAACCGCTGATGCCGCTGATGCAGCAGCTGAAGCAGTCGGGCAAGACCCGCTATATCGGCATCACGAGCGTCGACGTGGATCAGCATCCGCGCCTGATCGAGTACATGCGCCGCTATCCGATCGACTTCGTCCAGGTGGATTACTCGCTGGCCAACCGCGACGCGGCCACGAGCGTGTTTCCGGTCGCGATGGAACGCCGGATCGCGGTCATGGTCGCGGTGCCGCTGGGCGGGCGCCGCGGCTCGCTGCTGGCGCAGGCCGCAGGCCATGAACTGCCGGGCTGGGCGGCGGACATCGACGTGCGCAGCTGGAGCCAGTTCTGCCTGAAGTACGTGGTCTCGCATCCCGCGGTGACCTGCGCGATTCCCGGATCCTCGAAGATCGAGCATCTCGAAGACAACCAGGCGGCCGGGCACGGCCGCGTGCCGGATGCAGCGATGCGCCGCAGGATGGAGCAGTTCTGGGACCGGCTCTGAGCGCTGCGGCCTTTGGCAACTGGTGCGCAGACGGTGTAGTGTGCCGCCCATTACAACTATCCATGCTTGATCCGGAGGGGTTCCCATGTCAGCCCGCACTACGCCTGCCGGTGCCATTGCCGGTGCCATTGCCACGGCCTGCGCCTGCTGCGTGCTCGCCACGCCGGCCTGGGCGATGAACATCACCAGAGCCGACTGGGGGGTGACGCCGGAGGGCCAGAAGGTCGACCTGTTCACGCTGACGGGGGCCGGAGGGCTGACGGCGCGCATCACGAATTACGGCGGCATCATCGTGAGCGTGCTGGCACCGGACCGGAACGGCCAGAGCGCCGATGTCGTGCTGGGCGAGGACGATCTCGCCGGCTACGAAAAGGGCGGACCCGCCGCCGCGATCATCGGCCGCTACGCGAACCGCATCGGCAGCAACGGCACTTTTCCGCTCGACGGCAAGACCGTACAGCTCGAGCGCACCGCCGCCGACCAGAAGATCGTGATCCACGGCGGCACCGCACCCTTTGCCAGGAAGGTCTGGAAGGCGGTAATGCATGACGGCGTCGAGCCCCGGCTCTCCTTGAGCCTCGTGAGTCCGGATGGCGATGGCGGCTTTCCCGGTGCGCTGACCGCGACCGTGACCTACACCGTCACGAAGGACAATGCGCTGCGACTCGACTACCGCGCCACCACCGACAAGCCGACCGTGGTCAACCTGACCAACCATGCCTATTTCAGCTTAGGGGGCGAAGGCCGCGGCACCGTGCTGGACCAGCGGCTGCGCGTGTACGCGGACCGCTATACGGTATTCGATGCCGACGGCCTTCCTACCGGCGAGATCGCGCCGGTCGCCGGCACGCCGCTGGATTTCAGCCATCCGGTACGGGTCGGCGACGTGGTCGATTCGACGTTCGTCCAGATCGCGCAGCGCAAGGGGCTGGATGTCAACCTGATCGTCAATGGGCCCGCCGGTACGCTGCGCCGGGCCGCAAGGCTCGCGGATCCGGCTTCAGGCCGGGTCCTGACGGTCTGGACGACGCAGCCGGGGGTCCAGATCTACAGCGACAACATCAGCGGTACCGTGCCCGGCAAGGGCGGCAAGCAGTACGGCAGCCGCTACGGGCTGTGCTTCGAGACCCAGCACTATCCGGATTCGCCGAATCACCCGGATTTCCCGAGCACCGAACTCAGTCCGGGCAAGACGATGCATGAAGTAACGGAGTTCCGCTTCAGCACCGGGTGATGGCGCCGCGCGCGGCACAGGCGCGGCGGCGCGAGCCGGGCGCGGCTCAGACCATCTCGATGCTGAAGACGTAGCCGCTCGAGGGGCTCTCGTAGTTCTTCCAGCCCGGGTGGTAGCCCGCATCGCAGGACACCAGCACGCCGCCGTGGTTCTCCAGCCCGTGCGGATCGCAGGAGCCATCGACGAACGTGAGGGTCTCGACCGGCTCGCCGGTACCGACGTCATAGCGCACCAGCGCGGACTTGCTGTCGGCGTAGCCGGTGCTCTCGTTGGCGATCACCTGCAGCAGCGTGCCGTCCTGGTCGAAGGTGATGTCGTGATAGCGGGTCAGGCCCAGCGGTGCCGCGATCGGAAACTGCGTCTCGATGCTCCAGCTCGCCGGGTTCACGCAGACGATCGAATGCATCCGGTTGTTCACGATCCACAACTTGCCCTGGTGCCATTGGGCGCCGTGGATGCCGCCGCTGTTCGCGCCCGGACTGCCCGGAATCTGGCGATGAGCGACCTGCTTGCCGCTGGCCAGGTCGACCTGGTGGATGCCGGTCGTGGCGTCCGTCATGTTCGACATCACCCACAGCGAGCCGCCCCCGCAGGCCAGCCCCGAGGTGTTGACGGCGTCACTCTGGAGCGTGCGCTGCAGCTTGCCGCTCCAGTCCATCAGCCACAGTGATTCCCGGCCGGCCGGGCGGCTGGAACCGACCCGCTTCGCGACGTCGTCCGTCAGGAACTGCTGGGCGAGCCAGACGCCTTCGGGCGCGACCGCCATGCCGTTCGGATAAAACCCGGGTGCCTTGAAAAGCTTCCTCGTTCTCACCATCCGGTTCGGCAGCGACTTCGGGCGTGGCGCCGGAGCCGCCGGTGCCGGCGCGGCCTGCCCGAAGGCCGGAGCTGCCGCCGCGCCACCGGCCGCCAGGCCGACCGCCACCAGAAAATCCCGCCTGCGGACGCCCGGATTCATGGGTCTATTCCCTGCTCTTGAGGCCATAGACGAACAGCGCATGACCCGCCGCGATCGCGACATACTGCCGACCGTCGAGCTGGTAGGTGATCGGTGCCGCCGAGATCGGACCGCCCACCGGTGCCTTCCACAGCAGACCGCCATCGCGCGCATCGAGCGCGTAGAAGAAGCCCTCTCGACCGCCGGTGAACAGCAGATCCGTCGCGGTGGTCATGATCCCGCCGTCGGCCACCGCGGTGGTCTCGAATTTCCATCGTATCGCGCCGTTCAGGTCGAGCGCGATCACGGCACCGCGCCCGAGATCGTCGGTGTAGTTCAGGATGGGCGGCACGCGCACCGAGGGATTCGCCGCGCCGGGGATCGGCGGCGCGGCCCGCCCGCCGGTGAAGATCTGTCCGGCCCGGTACTCGGCCGGCGCGAACTGCAGGATCGACGCATAGTTCTCCCACGCGGACAGGTAGAACAGGTGCGTGCGCGGGCTGTAGGACGGCGAATACCAGTTCGTACCGCCCTGATTCCCGGGATAGGTGAGTGCCCCAGCCGGCTGCGGCGTCTCGATCGGGCGTCCCTTGTCATCCAGTCCGCTGGCCCAGTTCACCTTGACGAAGGGATGCCCGCCCAGGAACTGGCCGTTGGTGCGATCCAGCGTGTAGAAGAAACCGTTGCGGTTGCCCCAGGCCATCAGCTTGCGCGGCTGGCCGTGCCAGTCGGCATCGACCAGCACCGGCACCTGCACCGAATCGTAGTCCATCGCATCGTGCGGCGTGAACTGGAAATGCCAACGCAGCTGTCCCGTATCGGGATCGAGCGCGACCACCGAGTCCGTGTACAGGTTGTCGCCCCTGCGCTGTTCGGGACCCCAGTCCGGTCCCGGATTGCCGATGCCCCAGTAGGTCAGGTTGAGCTCCGGGTCGTAGGATCCGGTCACCCAGACCGGCCCTCCGCCGTGCTTCCAGGAATCACCCTGCCAGGTGTCGTTGCCCTTCTCGCCCGAGCCGGGAATCGTGTAGAAGCGCCAGTCCTCGTCGCCGGTCCTGGCGTCGTAGGCCGCGATGAATCCACGCACGCCGAATTCGCCGCCGGCGACGCCGATGAGCACCTTGTCCTTGATGACCAGCGGCGCGAGCACGATCGCGTAGCTCGCGGTGTAGTCCGCGACGGTCCTGTTCCACAACGCGCGACCGCTCTTGGCATCGATGGCCACCAGGTGACCGTCGACCGTCCCCATGTACAGCGTATCCCCGAGGATCGCGAGTCCGCGGTTCACCGTGCCGCAGCACAGCTTGTAGCCCTCGGCGGGCTTGTACTGGTAGATCCAGAACGCCCGTCCGGTACGCGCATCGAGCGCGACGACGTCGTTCGGGGCCTGGGTCAGGTACATCACGCCATTGACGACCAGCGGCGAGGTCTCGGCCTTCTGCAACGATTCGATCTGGTACACCCACTTCAGCTCGAGACCGGCGACGTTCCTGCGATCGATCTGCGACAGGTGGGAATAGCGCGCACTGTCGTAGCTCCCGGAATAGGTCAGCCAGTTCTGCGGCTCGGCGCTCGCGTGCAGCAGGCGCTCGAAGGTCACGGGTGCGCCCTGCCCCCACAACACCCCTGGAACAAGCAGCAAGGCCCAAAGGATTCGCATGGCTTCAGTTCACCGCTTTGAGTGACAGCAGGTATCCGGCGACGTCGGCAATCTCCGCATCGCTCAGGGCGCCCTTGTAGGCCGGCATCGGCGATTGCCTCAGCAGCGTGTATTCCTTCAGGTCGGACTTCATCAGGCCGACCAGATTCTCCTGCGAATCGATCAGCTGTACCGACCACGTATCCTCGTTCAGCCGCCGACCGGTAATCACCCGGCCGTCCCGCGTGACGGCATGCACGGTGCGATTGACCGGCATGACCAGCGCCTGGGGATCCGCCAGCTTCTGCAGCAGGAATTTCGCGTTGCGCGACAGACCGATATCGCTCAGGTCCGGCGCGGTCCGGCTGCCGACGCCGTTGACGCGATGGCAGGCCAGGCACCCGCCCTTGCCTTCGAACACCAGCTTGCCGCGCTGCGGATCGCCGACCGAAGCGGCCTCGCCGAGCCGTGCGTCCATATTGCGGATGAATGCGACGATGGCACCCTGGTCAGGCACCTCCAGGGTATTCGCCGGCATGCCGGTACCGGGGATGCCGCCGGTGATGACTTTGGTCAGTTCATCGTCGGTGACGGCGTGACGGAAACGGTTGGATCGCAGGCTGACCTGCGGTATCGAGTCGCCATTCTCGCCGTGGCAGGTGACGCAGGTGCCGTAATAGATACGGGCGCCGCGCGTGATGCTGTCTTCGCTATAGGTACCCGCGTGCTCCTCGGCGGCGTACGCCGGGCCCAAGGCCCATAGCAGGGCCAGACAGCACATCGCTCTCCACATAGTACCCACCGCGGCAGCCGGTTCTTGGTATGGTCGCTGCTCCCGGACGCATTATAGGGCATTTCTGCCCGCGGCACCTCTGCTCAGTCGCGCACGGCAGCGGCGATCGCGGTACCGAGCTGCATCGTGCTCGCCTGCCCGCCCAGATCCGGAGTGCGCGCGCCGGCATCGTCGGACAGCACGCGCTCGATCGCGCTCATCACTGCCCTGGCGGCTGCTGGCTCTCCCAGGTGCTCGAGCATCATCGAGGAGGACCAGATCTGGCCGATGGGGTTCGCGATGCCGCGCCCGGCAATGTCCGGCGCCGAGCCGTGCACCGGCTCGAACATCGATGGAAAGCGCCGCTCCGGGTTGATGTTGGCGGACGGAGCCACCGCGATCGTGCCGGTGACGCCCGGCCCCAGGTCGGACAGGATGTCCCCGAACAGGTTGGAGCCGACCACGACGTCGAAGCGCTCCGGTGTCATGACGAATCGCGCGGCCAGGATGTCGACGTGATACTGGTCGGTGCGCACGCCCGGGTACTGCGCGGCCATCGCGGCAAAGCGCTCGTCCCAATAGGGCATCGAGTAGTACAGCCCGTTCGACTTGGTCGCCGAAGTCACGTGCGGCCGTTCGAGCCGCCGCGCCAGCTCGAACGCGTAGCGCATGATGCGGTCGGTGCCCTTGCGCGTGAAGATGGATTCCTGGATGACGAACTCGTCCTCGCTGCCCTCATGGAAACGACCGCCGATCTGCGAGTATTCGCCCTCGGTGTTCTCCCTGACGACCCAGAAATCGATGTCGCCGGGCCGCTTGCCCTGCAGCTGGCACGGCACCCCGGGCAGCAGTCGCACCGGGCGCAGATTCACGTACTGATCGAACGCTCGCCGGATCGGGATCAGCAGCCCCCACAGCGAAATGTGGTCCGGCACGCCCGGGTAGCCCACCGCGCCGAGAAAGATCGCGTCATGCCGCTGCAGCCGCGCCAGACCATCCTCGGGCATCATCCGGCCGGTGCGCCGGTAGGTTTCGCAGCTCCAGTCGTAATGTTCGTAGTGCAGCGCGAAGCCGAACCGCGCCGCCACGGCATCGAGCACGCGCAGGCCTTCCGGCACCACCTCGCGGCCGATGCCGTCGCCCGGAATGACCGCGATCGAGTAGCGTTTCATCAGACGCAGCGCCCGCCGTCGACCTCGAGCCACGACCCGGTGATCAGGTCGGATTCGTCGGCGGCGAGGAAGGTCACGGCGTTCGCGATGTCGCGCGGCTGGCTGAAGCGTCCGAGCGGAATCGTCGCAATCATGCGCGCCCGAATGGCCGCGCTGTCCTCGCCCGGCAGCAGGTCCTGCAGCATTCCGGTTTCGCCCATGACCGGATTGACCGCATTGACCCGTATGCGGTCCGGAGCCAGCTCGACCGCCATCGACTTGGTCAGCGCCAGTACCGCCCCCTTGGACGCGTTGTACCAGGTCAGCCCCGGCCGTGGGCGGATGCCGGCGGTCGAAGCGATGTTCACGATCACCCCGCCGCCCCGCGCCCGCATGGCCGGGATGAAATGCCGGGCCGTCAGGTAGATGCTCTTGACGTTGACCGCGAATACGCGGTCGAAGGTCGCCTCATCGACCTCCAGCAATGGCCGGTTCTTGTGCGTGATACCGGCATTGTTCACCAGGATCGCCGCCGGCCCGAACGCCGCCGTCGTACGCTCCGCGACCGTCGCGACGTCCCGGTCCTGGGTCACGTCGGCGGTCACGGCGATGGCCGTGCCCCCGCTCTGGCCGATCTCGCCGGCGACGCGGGCCGCCTGATCGCCCTTGAGGTCCACGACGACGACTCTGCCCCCGAGCGCCGCGAAGCGACGGGCGATCCCTTCGCCGAATCCCCCACCCGCACCCGTCACGACGATGGTCTTCTGGTCGAATCTCATGGTTGCCTCTGCTGTTCAGTTGTAGTGATTCGGAGGTGGTCGGCCCTGTTCGATCGCCTGCATGCCCTCGAGCAGCAGGAATCCCATCGCGTCGCGCGTCTCGGTGGTCGCGCTGCCGATGTGCGGCGTCAGGAACACGTTCGGGAGCTCGCGATAGCGCGGGTCGATGTCCGGCTCGTTCGCGTAGACGTCCAGGCCGGCGGCAAACAGGCGCCGCGACCTCAGGGCCGCGATCAGGGCGTCATCGTCGACCACGATGCCGCGCGCGATGTTCACGACGATCGCGTCGCGCGGCAGCAGCTCGATGCGTCGCGCATCGAGCCAGCCCGCGACGTCCGCCCCACCCGGCAGGCAGATGCACAGCACGTCGCTGTGGGGCAGCAGCTCGTCCGCGGCGGCGTGATAGATCGCGCCGCGCTCATCGCCCGCGGGCAGCCGCCGGCGATTGCAGTAGTGGATCGTCATGCCGAAGCCGACGGCGCGCGCGGCGACCTCGCGCCCGATCCGGCCCATGCCGAACACGCCCAGTCGCCGTCCGACCAGGCCGAGGCCCAGCAGCTGCGTCGGCGCGAACCCGGTCCAGCGTCCGGAACGCACCATCGAGTCGGCCTCGTAGCCGCGCCGTGCCGCGTTCAGGATCAGCAGCCACGCGATCTCGGCGCAGGCGGCACTGAGCACGTTCGGAGAGTACAGCACCGCGACACCGGCCGATTTCGCGGCCGCCAGGTCGATGTGATCGACGCCGACCGAATGGGTCGCGATCAGACGCAGGCGCGGCGCGAGGCCGGCAATGACCTCGGCGCTGACCGGCTCGGTGACGCTGACCACCAGGTACTCGCAACCGCGCGCCGCGGCGACCAGCTGGGCGGCACTCAGTACCACGTCGGATTCGTTGAGCCGGAGATCGTATTGGCGGGCCATTTCCGCCTCCACCGCCGGCGGCAGGCGGCGCGCCAGATACATGCTGATGCGGTGCGTTGTCATGTCGAGCTGGCAAGTGTGGACAAACCGGCAGGTCAGTTCAAGGCGCTGCCGCGCCGCTGACGAAACCGGCCATCGGGGAGTAGAGTGCGCGACCACGCGAGGGGAATACGACATGAAACACCCGTTCAGCATGTGGTCCGCAGCCGGGTTCTGCCTCTGGGCGCTCGCGGCGTCCTGCACGGCGCCAGCGCAGGACGCCGCAGCGCAGCCTGAGCCGTCGCAGCCCGCGCGGTCGCCGCCCGCGCCGGCGCGCGACGCGGTGGTCACGACCGCCATCCCGGGCGTCGTCGACGCCGGCACTCCGCTGGTCCTGGTCCGGGCGGGTCTGAACAGCTCCGAGGGGCCGATCGCGGCACCCGACGGCAGCGTGTATTTCTCGGAGCCCGGTATCAGCCGCGTGTACCGGGTCGATGCCGACGATCATTTCACGGTGCTGTTCGATCCCCAGAGAGCCGACGACCCGGCGGGTGAACGCTGGCGGCTGCCGGCACTGGCGGTCGACCGCAAGGGCACGGTCTATGCATGCCGCAGGGCCGGCCCGCACATCGGCATCGCGATCGTGTACCCGGCCGAGCAGGCGCGGTTCGTCGCGGAGTCCTACCACGGCATGCCATTCATCGCGCCGAACGACCTGTCGATGGCGCGCAACGGCGGCATCTACTTCACGGATCCGGGCGAAGGGGCGCAGCGCGCGCATGCGATCTACTACGTGCGCGCGTCCGGCGAGGTGATCCTGGCCACCGACGATATCGGCAGCCCGAACGGGCTCGTGCTCAGCCGGGACGAGAAGACGCTGTATGCCGTCGACGCGCGCTCCGAGTACTTCTACGCCTATGACGTGCAGCGCGATGGCAGCCTCGCAAATCGACGCAACTTCGCCCGGCTCGCGGGGATCGTGCAGACCGACAGGGGAATGAACAACGGCATCGATGGCATGACCATCGATGACCAGGGACGCCTGTACGTCATCAGCAACGCGGGCATCGAAGTGTTCAGCGCAGCGGGCCAGGCGCTGGGGATCCTGGAGCTGCCCATCAAGGCGCAGAATCTGGCCTTCGCCGGCAAGGACGGCCACACGCTCTACATCGTAGGTCACAGCAAGACCGCCAGGGACGGCAACCTGTACAAGATCCGGCTGCTGTCCCGGAAGTTCAGCGGCCGCGCGAAGTAGCACGAGGCAGCCATGATCACCAATGCCTTCCCGAAACGGCGCTTCGGCCCCGTGCTGCTGCTCTCCGCGACGCTCTGCGGTGCACCCGCCCTGGCGCAGGAGGGCGCCGCCACCGCGGCGCCGGCCGGCAATCGCGCCGCCGCGATCGTGGTTGACCCGGACGGCACGTTCCATCTGCCGGCGCAGGCAATACCGCTGTCCAACCTGATGAGTCCGGAACTCAAGGAGTCGCTGCTGCAGGACGTACTGCTCGCTCGGGACCCCAGGAACACGGAACGGCAGCCCGACGGCTCGACGCTGATGCACCGGCTGCACCGGCAGCGCCAGGACGCCCTGTATCCGGTGCACAAGCAGGATACGACGCTGGGCGGGGTCCATGTGCTGATCATGACGCCCAACGAGGGCCCGTCGGCCAGGAACCGGCGTCGCGTACTGATCGAACTGCACAGCGCCGGCTGCTGGACCGACTGCGCGCAGCTCGGCTCGCAGCCGATCGCATTCCTCGGAAAGATCAAGGTCGTCGCCGTCGACTACCACGAGCCGCAGTTTCCGACCGCCGTGGACGAAGTCGCGAACGTCTACCGGGCGCTGCTCAAGACCTATCAGCCGCGCAACATCGGCATCTATGGCTGCTCGCGCGGCGGCGTGCTGGTGGCGCGCGCGCTGGCCTGGTTCCAGGTCCACGACCTTCCGCGCCCCGCAGCTGCGGGACTGCTGTGCGCGAGCGCCGGAGGCGCCCGGGGCGATGCGATCTATACCGGCAGCGAGCTCGGAAACGGCGTGATGTCGCGCGGCGAATCAGGCATCGATCCGGATCTGGGCAATGTCGATCCGAATGGTCCGTTGGCTGCGCCGGTCAATGCTCCACAGGTACTGGGCAGGTTTCCGCCCACGCTGCTGATCGCCGGGACCCGGGGCGTCGAGCTGAGCACGGCCGCCTATACGCACGAGCAGCTCGACCGGCTGGGCGTGGAATCCGACCTGCACGTATTCGAAGGCGGACGGCATTCCTTCTGGTACGACCCCGCCCCGCCCGAATCCAGACAGGTCTATGACATCATCGTGCGTTTCTTCGATCACCACCTGGGGAGCTGACGCGCGATGCGCAGGGCCACCGACAGGCTGCGGGGTACTGCCACGCCGTGGCGCACTGCCACGCGTTGGCGCACTGCCACGCGTTGGCGCGCTGGCAAACTGCTGAGCACCGCGATCCTGCTGCTGTGCGCGCAACGCCCGGCGCAGGCCGACGATGCACTGTCGGTCGTACTGGGCGCCCATACACCGGCATTGATGAACACCTTGAACGTCGTCGCCGAGGGCGCCGGCTTCTATCGGGACGAGCATCTGGTGGTGTCCAGGATCCTGGTCGACGGCGCGCTCGAAGCCGCCCGGATGTGCTCGAGCGGCGCCGGAGACATCTGCCCGATCGGCATCGAACCGCTGCTCACCAATTATGACGATGGCATCCGACTGAAGATGTTCCTGTCGCGCGCGTCGAAATTCTCCTACGTGATCGCCGTGCCGGAAGACAGCCCGATCCGCAAGCTGGCGGACTTCCGGGGCAAGAACATCGGCGTGCATGTGCTCACCGCAGCGGCCTCGGGGGCCTTCACTACCCAATCGGCACTGTCGGTCGCGGGACTGAAGCCGAGCGACTACACGCTGGTGCCCATCGGCTATGAGGACCGCGCGGCCGACGCGATCGCCTCCGGCAAGGTCGCGGGCGCGGCATTTCCGTACTACGAGTTCATTCCGCTGATCGTCTCCGGCCGGCGCCTCCGGATCTTCTACCACCCGCTGTTCAAGGACGTGCCCAATGCCGGCTACGCGGCCTCGCCGGCCGTCATGGCGACCAAGGGCGAGGCGCTGCAGCGCTTCGCACGCGCGATCGTGAAGGCCTCGCTGCTGATCCGCTACAACGCGGCAGCCGCGGCGCGACTGATGCTCGGTGCTTCCGGCGCACCCGTCAGCGACGCAGACCTGCGGCGCACCACCGCCGAGCTCGATGCCTGGCAGAGCAATCTTCCGGCCGCGGATCCCGCCAACCGGCGCATCGGCGCACTCAGCGTCTCGGGCATGCAACGCTACATCCAGCTGCTGGCCGACGCGGGCGTCACGCCGCACGCCATTGCTGCGTCCGAAGTCGTGACCGAGGACTACGTCGCGGCGGCCAATGATTTCGATCGCGCCGCGCTGAAGCGCTACGCCGCGACATTGCACTAGCGACCGCAGCTGGCCAGGTGCGGCGGCAGCAGGCCCGGCTGCCCGGCGTGCAGCTGCGCGTCGAATGCCACGAGCTCCGCACCGGTTGCGGCGTACAGGGCCATCAATTCCACCAGGTCGACGGTGCCGCGGCGTCCGAACAGGCGCAGCACCTGCGCAAACGTCGCGGACGAGACCTGCCGGCGGCCGAAGGTCTCGCGGCCAAGGCTGATGACCGCAGCGTCCTGCTCGGACAGCCCGCTCACCGGCCGGCAGTACTTGATCGCATCGATGACCGCGGGCTCGACGTAGCGGGAATCCCCCACGGTGCGCGCGTGCTCCTCCCATTGCGTCCATTCGTACTGGTTGGTCAGTTCGCGCGCGGTGGTGAGCACGGCGACCGTCGTCAGCCGGTCACTGAAGCCGGTGCCGTACTTCAGGTAGTGATGGGCCTGGTCCAGGGCCTGGGCCAGCTGCGGGCTGTGCAGCCTTAGCTGCGGTCGCTGCTTCTCGCGACTGCTGAGCCCGGCCTCCTGCGCCCGCATCACCTCGTCGAAGATCTTCCTGTCGGCCTCGTCCATCTGGTCACGGTCCGGCAGCGGCAGGCGGTTGCCGGATGCCGCGTCGATATCGGCAGGCCATCCGACGGGACGCGCAGCGTCCCGTGCGGCTGGCACCGGTGCTCCGTGCCCGCCCCCGCCGCCCGGGCCTGGGCTCGCGCTCGCGCCCGCGCCGGCGCCCGCCCCGACAGGCTGCCCCGGAGCGTCTGCCCCGGCGAGCGTCGCCAGCAGGCCCAGGAACCCGGCCAGAAGGCCGAGCCGGTGAATCTTCCCATTGCGCACGATGTGCTCCGCCTGCAACAATAGCTTTCCCCCGCGACGATAGTATGGTATCAAACTATCGTACACGGACAAGCGAAGCCCGGCCGGGCAGCCGGCGTAACGCGCCTATCAACGATCGGGGGCTCACGGGAGGGTCATCATGAAATCGCCATTTGCATTCACGGCGCTGGTGGGTACGGCTGTCCTGCTGGCGGCGAGCGGCGCGGCCGGGGCAGCGGATCAGACCGAGGTCGCGTTCATTGCACACGACAAGGTGCAGGCCGCACTGGACAACAAGGCGGACATTCATCTGCTGGTCGCGGACGACGTGATCGTGGAAGGCAACTACCGCAACAAGGCGGGAGTGCCTGAGCTGCACACTTCGCTGATGGATACGATCTACATCACCGACGGCGAAACCACGATGGTGACCGGTGGCACCATGGTGGGTGGTCACCCGATTGGTCCAGGGCAGATCCGCGGTACCTCGATCACCGGCGGCACCACCTATCATCTGGTCAAGGGCGACGTCATCGTGATCCCGGCCAACATTCCGCACTGGTTCAAGGAAGTGCCGACCGAGGTCAAGTATTACGTGGTCAAGGTGCTGAAGAAGTAGTCCGGCGCGGAAACACCGATCGCCATGAAACATCGCGCTCACTCCCGGCGCTCCCAGGCGCCGCTGGTGCTCCTGGGCGCCATGCTGGGCTGCGCCGCGCTGCCCGCGCCGGCACAGAATGCGGCCGCGGCGCCCGCGGCGCCACCGCCAAACCCGTTCATCGTGCAGGAAGGCACGGTGAAGCGCCTGTCGGAGCACGTGTGGGAGATTCCCGACCGGAACCGGCCCGGCAACCCCAACATCGCCCTCGTCGTCGGAAGCAGGGCCACCCTGATCGTGGACACGGGAATGGGTCCGCGGAGCGGCGAGGCCGTCGCGCATGAAGTGCAGCGGCTGAGCAGGAACACGGAATTCTACCTGACCACGACCGATTTCCGGCCGGAGCACCTCAGCGGCGCCTCGAGTTTGCCGTCCGGCACGATCTGGATCATTCCTGCGGCGCAGAAGGTCGACATCGACCAGAGCACGCAGAAGTACATCGATACCTTCGTGGCGCGCTCGCAGGACCTGAAGACGGCGCTCAAGGACGTGAAGCTCCGGGACCCTGACGTGCTGTTCGACCGCAGCGTCCAGATCGACCTGGGGGGCGGAGTCCTGGTCCACCTGTACTGGTACGGTCCGGCGCGGACCCGCGGCGACGTCGCGATCTTCGTGGAGCCGGACCGCCTGTTGCACGGCGGCAATTTCCTGGGAAGCAAGACGTATCCGTCGATGCCGGCCGATACGCCGGGCGTCGCCAACTGGCTCGATGTCATCGACCGGCTGGACGCGCTGCATCCGCTGATCGTGTTGCCCAACCATGGAGATGTCCGCGACGGCTCGCTGATCGCCGCCCAGCGGGAAGTGCTGCGCGCCCTGCAGCAGCGCGCGATGGAGCTCAAGGCGTTGGGGCATAGCGCCGAGGAGGCCGGAGCGCTGCTGATACCGGAGTTCGAGGCCAGATATCCGGACTGGAAGAGTCTGAACAATATCCCCGGCGTCGTCGCGCGATTCTACGAGCAATCACAGTAAACCGGGGGAAGGAACCTATGCGTCGCAGAGACATCCTGAGCGCGTTGCCGGCGGCGGCGTTGGCCGCCGGGGCCTTGCCGGCCACGGCGCAGGCGCAGCAATCCACGGGCGGACCGATCAGGATCACGGACATCCGCCTGCTGCGGCTGCGCGTGATCAGGGATCTGGGTCCCGTCGTCGGCTTCATGGGGCCGTGGGACGTCTCCAGGGCCATTGTCGGCGGCGGCACCGTGCTGGAAGTGCACACCGATCAGGGGCTGGTCGGAATCGGGCCGGGCATCGACCCGGTGCAGTTGCCCGTGCTGCGGAACCAGGTC
>CAWIQV010000072.1:0-33977 GCA_963838275.1 uncultured Gammaproteobacteria bacterium
CATATTCTTCGCCAGCCGCATCGTCATCTGATGTGCCACCACCCATGCCACGATGGATGCGTCCACCAAATGCGGAACCAAGTGCGGGAGGTGTGCTGGGTTTCGAGACATGCGCCTCGAACGGGAATGTGCCCCGGAGAGGGCTTGGAGTTCGCGGGCTCCGAGGAGTTCCTGCTGGACGGAACCGCCATCATCTCGATGTATGCGGCCGCCTTGTTACGGAGCATGCGGGAGGGTCTGCGGCTGAGGCCCGGAGGCCTATACATGCATCGCCTGTGCGGCATGACAATTGCGCTACCGGCTCCGGATAAGGCATCGCCAATACCGCTAGCTGCGCTACTTAAGCCACTTGTCGAACTATCGAGCGCAGGCGTTACTTCGCCACCGTAGTCCGCCCCCGCTCCGCCAAAGTCTACTGTTTTCTCAGGGGCATTGGAATAAGCATTATCCCCTTGCCGAGAGCTTGGCCGAGCTGGGTAGCCTGCTTATCTTGTTGCTGCTGACCCTGCTATGGCCTTGGCCTTGCCCCATATTGAGTTGGGGGAACTGAACCTGAGGCGTATTAACCTGAACCTGCGTGGCTTGGGCCAATGGGTCCTGGAGCCCCTGGTAGGCTTGTAGCGGGTTTTGGAGGCCGCTGTAGCCTTGTAGGCCGGATGCGCCAGAGCCTATGCCTACGCCACCACCGAGGTCTCTGTGGAGACGCTGAGGGGCTTCATGAGCAGCGTCTGCAGTGGCTTTGCTGTAATCGACTTCCTTGATGCCTTGGCTATCGGTTCGGACAGCATCTGGGTGCTTCTTCTGCACCTCTTGCGCCATGAGGCCGATGCGGGTCGTCGGATCGCCATCATAGCGGAACTTGTAGATGTGCTGGCCGTCGTAAGTTGTGCCGATAGGGGCAATGTCCGTTTTTACGCGCTCATCAGATTGCATGTAGGCACCCGCACCTGCTGCACCTGCGCCGAGAATCATTCCGAGGTAATTGACTGGCGTTGTAGTAGTGCCAGTGCCAGTCGTAGTGGAACCAAGTGCGTTTGCTCCCTGGGCAATATTCATGCCAGCAGCTGCTTCCTGTTGGGGGAACAAGGTGCTTGTGAATTTCGTTTTGGGTTTGGGCATTGAGAACGTTTTGCCGTTGCTGTTGGATTGGGTGCCAGCCTTGCAGGCCAGCATTTAAACCGTTGAGCTGAGTTCCCAGCGATTCTTGACCGAGGTTCCCTAAACTATACGCAGCTCCAGCTTGTTGCCCAGCAGTTGTTTGGGCTGCACTTAACGCCTGGTTATAAAGGCCCGCCATAGTTTGGCCAGCAGCTAAACCTTGCTGATTCGCGAAATTAGCGTTCGCTACACCAGAGCGAGATCCGCCGATTGCCCCGGAGGCGGCTTGATTACCAAGAAGTTGTGCATCTTGCTGGCCATATACGTTTTGCAATTGTGCCATGACGTTGCTTGCCATGGGATTGTAATACTGTTGCGTCATGGCGTTGACATTGTTAGGGTCAGCCGCCATTTGTGCGTAGTTAGCCGCAGAACTAATATATCCTGACGCGGGATTGTTCTGGGCCAACCCACCAAGTCCCTGAATGGACGCAAGCTGCTGGGAATTCATTCCCTGCACATTTTGATTCATGCCCGTATTGTATTGGGTATTGGCAATAGACGGGGCCAAATTCGCGATTGGAGTTATGTCTTGCTGCGCAGTCGGGTTTGCGGTTTGAGTCTGCGTAGAATTCTGAGTCGAGGTTTGCGAGCTGCCCATTTACTTTTTCTCAGGCTTTCCTATATAGCTTATCCGTAAGCCATAGTTTTGGCTTTTGGCGCGGCGTGGCTGATCGCGTCTTGGTGTGGTTGGGATTGGCGTTGCGTAGTGTAGCGTAGCTGGTTAAGGCTGGCTCGGTTGAGTTGGTTGGGGCAATGCAGGGCGTATCTGCGCTGTGCATAGCGAGGCAGTCACGGAAAAAGGGTCACCTTCGGGTGGCCTTTTTTTATGCAAAAATTCCATCGGCCTGCATTGACATGTGCGTTTAGTCTCGCTAGATAAGGGTCGCGCTGAAGAGCGCAGGCATAGCGAGGCATGGAAAAGAGTGGCTAGGCAAGGCAGCCCCGTCGCGTCGGCTGCTCGTTGATGCGAAGTGGCATGGGGCAGTCAGCAAAGCCCGGCATATCCGGTGGCAACGCGTGGCACGGCATAGCAGGGCAGTCGGGGCATAGTCTGGAACAGCAAGCCCGTGCCAGTCCTGGCCTTGAAAGCTAAGGCAGTCATATGTTGAACGAAGGATAAGAGTTATGGCAACTAAACGAAAAACTGCGGAAGAAGTTCATGTCGAAGAGGACCTTTCCGAAACATTCTCAAAGCCAGCCGTATTCAAGGTGACCCAAACTTGGATCGTTGGCACTTCGCCGCTTATCACGCATGCCTGGAGCGAGAAAGCAAAGCGCGAGATGCTTTCTAAGCAAGTTAAAGCAGTAAGCCCAAGCAAAGCAGCGAGGGAACCAGAAACGGAGTTTAACGATTCGCTTTATCGCGTTGGTAAAGATGCGAAAACTGGTCACGAGGTCTTCGGGTTTCCAGCAATGGGCTTAAAGAATGCGATTTTGTCCTGCGCGCACAAAGATAAGGGCATCCCCAAAACAGTGGTTATGCAGAGCCTATGGCTTGATGCGCCTATCGTTCGCACTCGCCCAGCCTTACATAGCGCGATCTGCGATATGCCCTTGTCTCGCAATACGGTAGTGAGCCAGAAATGCGAGAGGATATGGTGAAGATCGGTGCAGGCATAGAAGACGCATCTTTCGCGTATCGGGCTCAGTTCTCCACTTGGGCTATGCGTCTGGTGAGCCGTGCAGGTGCTCCTCGGCAGCGGTTGGGCCGTGTTCCACATCCTCATTGTCCTGCTGCAGGCATTCATCTTCATGGTGCTGCCCATCGTGTACATCGCCATGGCCGAAGAGCATCACTGAGGACTCGGGTTCACTCACGTTGAATTTGATCTGGAGACGCTAAACCTATGGACGCAGTCACGACCATTCAAGCCAACACCGCCATTGCGATCGGCCTCATCATCGGCCTGGGAGCTGCCGGCGCCTGCATCGGCATCGGCATCATGGCCTCCAAGTTCCTCGAGGCGGGCGGTCGCCAGCCGGAACTGATACCGACGCTGCAGACCAAGATGTTCCTGGCCATGGGCCTGATCGATGCGGCGTTCCTGATCGGCGTCGGTCTGGCGATGTTCTTCGCCTACGCCAATCCGCTGCTTGGATCGCATTGAGCCACGCCGTGCTGTTCGCCCCATAGGGAGACCGGTAGATGCTCGCGATCAATGCTACGTTCATAGGGCAGTTCATCGTGCTGCTCGTGCTGCTCTGGTTCATTTACAAGGTCGTCGTGCCGATGCTGGCGGATCCGATCGAGAAGCGTCAGCGCAGGATCGCGCTCGGCCTGGCGGCGGCAGAGCAGGGCGAGCAGTCGCTGGCCCAGGCGCAGGTGAAAGCCGAGGCGCTGATCGGTGAGGCACGCGCGCGTGCCGGCCAGATCATCGAGCAGGCGCAGCACCGCGCCAATGACCTGATCGAGCAGGCGAAGGCCAGCGCAGGCGCGGAAGGCCAGCGGCTGGTGGCGGCGGCGGCCCAGCAGATCGAACTCGACACCGCCCGGGCGCGTGAAGGCCTGCGGCGAGAGGTGGCGCAGATCGCGATCAGCGCGGCCTCGAAGGTGCTCGAGCGCGAGATCGATCCGCGCGCGCACGCCGACCTGCTGTCGAAACTCGCAACCCAGATCTAGGGCTGACGCGACCCATGGCCGAGAAGACCACGATCGCACGACCCTACGCCCGCGCTGCGTTCCAGCAGGCATCCGGCGCCGGCACGCTCGCCGCCTGGTCGGAGGCGCTGCGCACGGCGGCCGCGGTGGTCCAGGACGGCCGCGTCCAGGCGCTGCTCGGCAATCCTTCCGTCCGCGCGGCCGATCTCGCGCAGCTGGTGATCGACCTGGCCGGAACGTCGCTCGACGAGCACGGCCGCAACTTCGTGCGCACCCTGGCCGACAACCGGCGCCTGTCGTTCCTGCCGGAGATCTCGGCCCTGTTCGAGCAGTTCAAGGACGATGCCCAGGGAGTCATCGACGTCACGGTGACGACCGCGACTGCGCTCGACGGCGCCCAGCTCGCGACGCTCGCCAGCGCGCTCCAGCACCGCCTGAAGCGCCAGGTGCGCCTGCAGTCCGGGACCGATCCGCAGCTGCTCGGCGGGGCCGTGCTGCGCGCCGGCGACCTGGTCATCGACGGCTCGCTGCGCTCGCGGCTCGAGCGGATCGCGTACGAGCTCACCGCTTAACGACCGTTACAGGACAACAGACATGGCGATCAAGGCAACCGAAATCAGCGATCTGATCAAGCAGCGGATCGAGAATTTCAAGGGCGTCACCGAGGCCCGCAACGTCGGCACCGTGGTGTCCGTGACCGACGGCATCTGCCGCATCCACGGCCTCGCAGACGTCTGCTACGGCGAGATGATCGAATTTCCGGGCAACCTGTTCGGCCTCGCCCTCAACCTCGAGCAGGACTCGGTCGGGCGCGGTCGTGCTCGGCGACTACAAGTCGATCGGCGAGGGCGACGACGGTCAAGACTACCGGCCGCATCCTCGAGGTGCCGGTCGGGCCGCAGCTGCTCGGGCGCGTGGTCGACGCGCTCGGGCGGCCGATCGACGGCAAGGGGCCGATCAACGCCGATCGCCACCGCGCCGATCGAGCGCGTCGCGCCCGGGCGTCATCTACCGCAAGTCCGTGAGCCAGCCGGTGCAGACCGGCTACAAGGCGGTGGACGCGATGGTGCCGGTCGGCCGCGGCCAGCGCGAGCTGATCATCGGCGATCGCCAGACCGGCAAGACCGCGCTCGCCATCGACACGATCATCAACCAGAAGTCCTCCGGCATGAAATGCATCTACGTCGCGATCGGGCAGAAGCAGTCCTCGATCGCCAACGTCGTGCGCAAGCTCGAGGAACACGAGCGCCCTCGGCCACACCATCGTGGTGGCCGCCTCGGCCTCGATTCCACCGGCCATGCAGTACCTGTCCGCCTATTCCGGCGTGCACGATGGGCGAGTACTTCATGGACAACGGCGAGGACGCGCTGATCATCTATGACGACCTGTCGAAGCAGGCCGTCGCCTACCGGCAGATCTCGCTGCTGCTGCGCCGTCCGCCGGGCCGCGAGGCGTTTCCCGGCGACGTGTTCTACCTGCATTCGCGACTGCTCGAGCGCAGCGCGCGCGTGAACGAGGAATACGTCGAGCAGGCGACGCAGGGACGGGTCAAGGGCCGGACCGGCTCGCTGACCGGGCTGCCGATCATCGAGACCCAGGCGGGCGACGTCACCGCGTTCGTGCCGACCAACGTGATCTCGATCACCGACGGCCAGATCTTCCTGGAGACCGACCTGTTCAACGCCGGCATCCGCCCGGCCATGAACGCCGGCATCTCGGTCTCGCGCGTCGGCGGCGCCGCGCAGACCGACATCATCAAGCGGCTCGGCGGCGGCATCCGCCTCGCGCTGGCGCAGTACCGCGAGCTCGCCGCGTTCTCGCAGTTCGCCTCCGACCTCGACGAGGCCACCCGCCGGCAGCTCGAACGCGGGCAGCGCGTGACCGAGGTCATGAAGCAGAAGCAGTACGCACCGATGTCGGTCGCGGAGATGGCGCTGTCGATCTACGCGGTCAACAACGGCTACATGGACAAGGTCGAGCGCGGCAAGGTGGTCGAGTTCGAGGCGGCGCTGCAGGGCTTCGCACGCGGCAGCCATGGCGCATCGATCGACGCGATCAATGCGAACCCCGATCCTCAAGGTGCACGAGGCCGACGCTGAAGCGGATCTGCGAGGAATTCGTCGCCACCGGCGCGTACTGACGCTCATGCCGGGCACCAAGGAAATCCGCAGCAAGATCGCGAGCGTGAAGAGCACGCAGAAGATCACCAAGGCGATGGAGATGGTCGCGGCCAGCAAGATGCGCCGTGCCCAGGAGCGCATGCGGCTGGCGCGTCCGTACGCGGCCAGCATGCGCAACGTGATCGGGCACCTGCACGACGCGAATCCGGACTACCGCCATCCGTTCCTGGTCGAACGCGAGACCCGCGCGATCGGCATCGTCGTGGTGTCGACCGACCGCGGGCTGTGCGGCGCGCTCAATGCCAACGTGTTCAAGAGCGCGCTGCTGCTCGCGCGCAGCTGGCAGGCGAAGGGTGCCACGGTGAGCCTGTGCCTCATCGGCACCAAGGGGCTGGCGTTCTTCCGCCGCCTGGCGCTGCCGATCATGGCGAGCGGTCACGGCGCTCGGGGATCGCCCGCACATCGCCGACCTGATCGGCACGCGTCAAGGTCATGCTGGACGCCTACCGCGCGGGCGGACTCGATCGGCTGTTCCTCGTGAACGCGCAGTTCGTGAACACGATGTCGCAGAAGCCGGAGGTGCAGCAGCTGCTGCCGGTGCCGCTGGAACTCACGGACCGCAGCGAACTGCAGGAGCACTGGGACTACATCTACGAGCCCAGTGCGGTCGAGATCCTCGACGGTCTGCTGATGCGCTACATCGAGTCGCAGGTCTACCAGGGCGCCGTCGAGAACGTGGCCTCGCGAGATGGCGGCGCGCATGGTGGCGATGAAGAGCGCGTCGGACAACGCCGGCGAGCTGATCGGCGAACTGCAGCTGGTCTACAACAAGGCGCGGCAGGCGGCGATCACCAAGGAGCTGGCGGAGATCGTCGGCGGGGCCGCGGCGGTTTAGGGCAATCGAGAGCGTCGCCCGCTTCGGACGGCGACGTGAAGGACAAACGAACATGGCAACGGGCAAGATCACGCAGATCATCGGTGCGGTCATCGACGTGGAGTTTCCGCGGGACCAGATCCCGAGGCATCTACGAGGCGCTGAGGCTCACGGACCGCGACCTGACGCTCGAGGTGCAGCAGCAGCTCGGCGACGGCGTCGTGCGCACCATCGCGATGGGCATCTCGGAGGGCCTCAAGCGCGGGCTGCTGGTCGAATCCAGCGGCGCGCCCATTACGGTGCCCGTCGGCGAAGGCACGCTCGGCCGCATCATGGACGTGCTCGGCGCACCGCAGGACAACCGTGGCCCGATCACGACCCGCGACCACTGGTCGATCCACCGCCCCGCCCCGAACTACGACGAGCAGGCCGGCGGCCAGGACCTGCTGGTCACCGGCATCAAGGTCATCGACCTGCTGGTGCCGTTCGCCAAGGGCGGCAAGGTCGGGCTGTTCGGTGGTGCCGGCGTCGGCAAGACCGTCAACATGCTCGAACTGATCAACAACATCGCGAAGCAGTACTCGGGCCTGTCGGTGTTCGCGGGCGTGGGTGAGCGCACCCGCGAAGGCAATGATTTCTACCACGAGATGGCGGATTCCGGGGTCATCGACCTGGACAACCTCAAGAATTCCAAGGTCGCGATGGTCTACGGCCAGATGAACGAGCCGCCGGGCAACCGCCTGCGCGTCGCCCTGACCGGCCTCACGATGGCGGAGTACTTCCGCGACGAACGCCAGGCCAATGGCCGTGGCCGCGACGTGCTGTTCTTCGTCGACAACATCTACCGCTACACGCTGGCCGGCACCGAGGTATCGGCGCTGCTCGGCCGCATGCCCTCGGCGGTCGGCTACCAGCCGACGCTGGCCGAGGAGATGGGGGTGCTGCAGGAGCGCATCACGTCGACCAAGACCGGTTCGATCACGTCGATCCAGGCGGTGTACGTCCCGGCCGACGACCTGACCGATCCGTCGCCGGCCACGACCTTCGCGCACCTCGATGCGACCGTGGTGCTGTCGCGGCAGATCGCCGCGCTCGGCATCTATCCGGCGGTGGATCCGCTCGATTCGACGTCGCGCCAGCTCGATCCGCTCGTGGTCGGCGAGGAGCACTACAACACCGCGCGCGGCGTGCAGGCAGTGCTGCAGCGCTACAAGGAACTGCAGGACATCATCGCGATCCTCGGCATGGACGAGCTGTCGGAGACGACAAGCTCACGGTGTACCGGGCGCGCAAGATCCAGCGCTTCCTGTCGCAGCCGTTCAACGTCGCCAAGGTGTTCACCGGCCAGGACGGCAAGATCGTGCCGCTCAAGGACACCATCCGCGGCTTCAAGGGCATCATCGCCGGCGAATTCGATGCGCTGCCCGAGCAGGCGTTCTACATGGTCGGCACCATCGACGAGGCGGTCGCGAAAGCGGCGACGCTGAAGTAATGGAGACCATCCAGCTCGACATCGTCAGCGCGGAAGGGGAGATCTTCTCCGGGCCCGCGCGCATGGTGTTCCTGCCGGGCTCGGAAGGCGATCTCGGGATCACGCCGCGGCACGCGCCGCTGCTGACCATGCTCAAGCCCGGCGAGGTGCGCGTGCAGCCGCCGGAGGGTGAGGAGCAGTCCTTCTATGTCGGTGGCGGCGCGCTCGAGGTGCAGCCGAGGAAGATCACGGTGCTGGCCGACACCGCGGCCCGTGCCCGGGACCTCGACGAGGCCGCGGCGCTGGCCGCGCAGCAGCGCGCCCAGGAGGCGCTCGCCGGCAACAGCGACCGGATCAGCCAGGCCGAAGCGCTGGCCGAGCTGGCACGCGCCGCCGCGCAGCTGCGCATGATCCAGCGGCTGCGCAAGATCAAGGGTTGAGGTTCGCCGCCGGCGCCAGGCGCGCCGCACCGCGCGTGCCTTTGACTTAAAGTGTGCGCGAGGCCCGCGCCGCCGGGCGGGTTCGAGCTGTTACAATTTCCCGATGCCGCGCCGACCTGCCCACCCTGACCACGAGGCCGCACCGCTTTCGGTCGTGATCCTCGCGGCCGGAGCGGGCACCCGCATGCGGTCCGGACTGCCCAAGGTCATGCAGCCGCTCGCTGGCATGCCGCTGCTCGCGCACGTACTCGAACTCGCCGCAGCGCTCGGGCCGGCCGCGACCTACGTGGTGTACGGCCATGGTGGCGAGCGCGTGCAGGAGCATTTTGCGACCGCCAGCGCCCGCTGGTGCCTGCAGGCCGAGCAGCTCGGAACGGGCCACGCGGTGCTGCAGGCATTGCCGGCGATTCCCGATGGACACCGGGTACTCGTGCTGTATGGCGACGTGCCGCTGCTGCGCCCCGAAACGGTACGCCCGCTGCTCGAGAACGCGGGCCCGCGCGACCTGGCACTGCTGACGGCACGGCTCGCCGATCCGACGGGGTACGGCCGGCTGGTGCGTGGCCCGCGGGGCGTACTGCGCGCGATCGTCGAGGAGCGCGAGGCCAGTGCACGTCAACGCCGGCTGGACGAGATCAACACCGGCGTGCTGCTGGCCCCGGTGGCACTGCTGCGCGAGTGCCTGCCACGCCTGCAGCCGCGCGAACCGCACGGCGAGTTCTACCTCACCGACCTGATCGCGCTGGCCGTGCGGCGTCGCCGGCGCGTGGTCACCGTGGAGGCGACGGACGCCAGCGAGGTGCTGGGCGTCAACGACAAGCAGCAGCTCGCGGCCGCGGAATCCGAGTACCGCCGCCGGCGCGCGCAGGCTCTGATGGCCCAGGGCGTCACGCTGATCGATCCGGCCAGGATCGACCTGCGCGGGCCGATCACGGTCGGGCGCGACGTGCTGCTGGACGTCAACGTCGTGATCGACGGTCCCGTGCACCTCGGCGACGGCGTGCGCGTGGGACCCAACTGCGTGCTCAGCCACTGCAGCATCGGCGAGGGCACGGTGCTGCACGCGAACTGCGTGGTGCAGCACTCCCGGATCGGGGCCGCCTGCGAGATCGGTCCGTTCTCGCGCCTGCGCCCGCAGGCGCAGCTCGCCCGCGGCGTGCACCTCGGCAATTTCGTCGAGGTCAAGAACAGCGAGATCGGCGAGGGCAGCAAGATCAACCACCTGAGCTATGTCGGTGACTCGCGGGTCGGTTCCGGCGTCAACGTCGGCGCCGGCACCATCACCTGCAACTACGACGGCGCCAACAAGTGGGTCACGCAGATCGGCGACGCGGCGTTCATCGGCTCGGGCTCGATGCTGGTGGCACCCCTGAAGATAGGCGATGGTGCGACCATCGGTGCCGGTTCGACCATCACTGCTGACGCGCCCGCGGGCAAGCTGACGCTGGCGCGCTCGCGCCAGGTCACGATCGATGACTGGCAGCGGCCCGTGAAGCGGCCACGCTAAAGGAACCTCAAGATGTGTGGCATCGTCGCTGGCGTCGCGGATCGCAACATCGTACCGATACTGATCGAGGGCCTGCGCCGGCTCGAATACCGCGGCTATGATTCCGCCGGGATCGCGGTGATCGACGAGGGCGGTCACCTGCAGCGCCTGCGCACCGTCGGCAAGGTGCACGCGCTCGAACAGGCGCTCGAGCAGCTGCCGCTGCAGGGCCGCATCGGCATCGCGCATACGCGCTGGGCCACGCACGGCGTGCCCAGCGAACGCAACGCGCATCCCCACCTCTCGCGCGACGGCCTCGCGATCGTCCACAACGGCATCATCGAGAACTACGAGGAACTGCGCGAGGAGCTGCGGCGCGCCGGCTACCAGTTCAGTTCGGAGACCGATACCGAGGTGGTCGCGCACCGCATCCACTTCCACATGGAGAAGCTCTCCGACCTGTTCAAGGCGGTGCGCGCGACCGTAGCCGAGCTCGAGGGCGCCTATGCGCTGGTGGTCGTCAGCGAGCAGGATCCGGAGCGCCTGATCGCCGCCCGCGTCGGCTGCCCGGTGGTGCTCGGCCTGGGGCTGGGAGAGAACTTCGTCGCCTCCGATGCCGCAGCGCTGCTGCCGGTGACCCGCCGCTTCATGTTCCTCGACGAGGGCGACGTGGCCGAGATCCGCCGCGGCGGCGTGCGCGTGATCGACCGCGAAGGCAACAACGCCGAGCGGCCGGTGCGCGAGAGCGAACTGTCGGCGGACGCGGCGGAGAAGGGCCAGTACCGGCACTTCATGCTCAAGGAGATCCACGAGCAGCCGCGCGCCGTCGCCAACACCCTGCAGGAGCGCGTGGCGAACGGCCGGCTGCTCGAGGCGGCGTTCGGCCCGGCGGCCACGGCGATCTTCGACCGCGTCGAGGCCGTGCACATCGTGGCCTGCGGCACCAGCTACCACGCCGGCGTCGTGGCGCGCTACTTGATCGAGCAGATCTGCCGCATTCCGTGCCGCGTGGAGATCGCGAGCGAATACCGCTACCGCAATCCGGTGGTCACGAAGAACTCGCTGTTCGTCGTGATCTCGCAGTCCGGCGAGACCGCCGACACGCTCGCCGCGCTGCGCATGGCGCGCCTGAACGGCTACCTCTCGACGCTGGCGATCTGCAACGCACCCGAGAGCTCGCTGGTGCGCGAGTCCGAGCTCGTGATGCTGACCCGTGCCGGACCCGAGATCGGCGTCGCCTCGACCAAGGCGTTCACGACGCAGCTTGACCGCGCTGGCGATGCTGACCATCGCGCTCGCGCGTCACAACGGCTCGGATCCGGAGCGCGAGCGCGGCCTGGTCACGCGCCTGATCGAGCTGCCAGCGCTGCTGGAGAAGACCCTCGAGCTCGATCCGGTGGTGCACCGGCTGGCCCTGCGCTTCGCCGACAAGCAGCATGCGCTGTTCCTCGGCCGCGGCACGATGCACGCGATCGCGATGGAAGGCGCGCTCAAGCTCAAGGAAATCTCCTACATCCACGCCGAGGCCTACGCCGCCGGGGAGCTCAAGCACGGTCCGCTCGCACTGGTCGACGCCGACATGCCGGTCGTGGCCGTCGCGCCGAACAACGACCTGCTCGAGAAGCTCAAGTCCAACCTGATGGAAGTGCGCGCGCGGGGCGGCGAGCTGTACGTGTTCGCCGATCCGGACGCCGGGCGTGCGAGTCGAGCGATGGCGTCCACGTGATCCAGATGCCCAAGCACGTCGCGGACTTCCAGGCGCCGGTCGTCTACACGATCCCGCTGCAGCTGCTGGCCTACCACGTCGCGATCCTCAAGGGCACCGACGTCGACCAGCCGCGCAACCTCGCCAAGAGCGTGACGGTCGAGTAGCCCGCGCGGGCGGATCGGGAGTCAATCCGCCAGCCGTGCCTCGAGGTCATAGGTCGTGGCGCCGGTGATGCGCACTGCGGCGAACTGACCGATGCGCAGCCCGGCCGCGTCCGCGATGCGCACCACGCCGTCGATCTCGGGCGCGTCACTCGCGCTGCGGGCGATGGCCGTGCTGCCCTCGAGCGCATCCACGAGCACCCGGCACTGCCGGCCGATCCGCGCCAGCAGCCGCGCGCGGCTGATCTGCGCCGCCGCCTGCATGAAGCGCTCGTAGCGCTCCTGCTTGAGCGGCTCCGGCACCGGAGGCGCGACCGCGTTCGCGGCGGCCCCGTCGACCGGGGAATACTTGAAGGCACCGACACGGTCGAGCTGGGCTTCGCGCAGCCATGCCAGCAGCTGCTCGAATTCCGCGTCCGTCTCGCCCGGGAATCCGACGATGAAGCTGCTGCGCAGCGTCAGCCCCGGCCGGGCGGCACGCCAGGCGTGGATGCGACGCAGCGTGTCTTCGGCGTGCGCCGGGCGCCGCATGCGGCGCAGCACGGCTGGACTCCCGTGCTGGAACGGTATGTCGAGGTACGGGAGCACCCCGTCCTCGCGCATCAGCGGAATGACCGCATCGACGTGCGGGTAGGGATAGACGTAGTGCAGCCGCGTCCACACCGGCAGCTCGGACAGGGCGCGCACCAGGTCGATGAACCGGGTTTCGTGGGCCCGATCGCGCCAGCGCACGCTGCGATAGCGCAGATCGCTGCCGTAGGCGCTCGTATCCTGCGAAATCACGAGCAGCTCCTGGACGCCGGCCCGCACCAGCGCCTCGGCCTCGCGCATCACCTCGTCGAGCGGACGGCTCGCCAGCGGACCCCGCATCGACGGAATGATGCAGAAGCTGCAGCGGTTGTTGCAGCCCTCGGAGATCTTGAGGTACGCATAGTGCCGCGGCGTGAGCCGCAGTCCTTCCGGTGGTACCAGGTCGACCAGCGGATCGTGCGGGCGCGGCAGGTGCCGGTTCACCGCGGCCAGCACCTGCTCGTAGGCATGCGGGCCGGTGACGCCCAGCACGCGCGGATGCCGCGCCAGGATTTTCTGCGGATCCGCCCCGAGGCAGCCGGTGACGAGCACGCGGCCATGCTGCTCGAGGGCTTCTCCGATCGCCTCCAGGGATTCGTCGATGGCGGTGTCGAGGAAGCCGCAGGTATTGACGATCACGAGATCCGCGCCCTCGTAGCCGGGCGCGATCGCGTAGCCGCGCGCACGCAGTGCGGTGATCAGTCGCTCGGAGTCGACCAGTGCCTTCGGACAGCCCAGGCTCACGAATCCCACCGCCGGCGCGTGGGCACGCCGAGGCGGCGGTGCCGTTCGGGGATCGGAGCTCATGGCATGGATACTCGAGGGGGAGGGATCGGGCGGGGCCTGCCGGGAAGCGGCCGCCCGGCCGCCACAACCAGTACAATCGAGGGCTGCATGGTACACGAGCGGGCCAGCCGGATCGACGTATGCCTTTTGATCGCGACTATTACCAGCGTTTCTACTTCAACTCGCGTACCGCGGTGACTTCGCGTGCCGAGATGCGCGCGCGCGGACGGATGGTCGCCGCGTGCGTGAGCTACCTGGGGCTGCCGGTCCGGCAGGTGCTGGACGCGGGCTGTGGCATCGGGCTGCTGCGCGCGCCGCTCCGTCGTGCACTGCGCGGCGCCGAGTACGTCGGGCTCGAAGTCAGCGAGTACCTCTGCACCCGCTATGGCTGGCGCCAGGGCTCGATCGAGACCTGGCGCACGCGCGAACGCTTCGACCTCGTGATCTGCTACGACGTGCTGCAGTACCTGTCGCCGGCCCAGGCGCGACGCGCGATCGCGAACCTCGCGCGCCTGTGCCGCGGCGCGCTGTATTTTGGCGCCCTGACCAGCGAAGACTGGCGCGAGAACTGCGATCAGCGACGCACCGACCGCATTCCCGGCCTGCGGCCGGACCGCTGGTACCGGCGGGAGCTCGCGCGCTCGTTCCGGCCGATGGGCTGCGGCATCTGGATCCGGCACGGTGCCCCGCTGACCGTGTGGTCCCTGGACGGCGCGGCATGAGTGCCGAAACTGCGGCAGTGGGGCGGCTGGTGGCGTTTCGCGGGCCGGTCACGGTGCGTCGCGGACCAGGTGCCGCGACGCTGTTGCTGCGCGGTCGGGATGCCGCGGCGCCGGACCAGCGCGACGACGATTACACCGAGCTCGCGTTCGCGGTGGCCGATGCCGGGGCGCTGCCGGCGGTGCTGCGCGACGCGCGCGTGTACGGGCCGCTGGCGGGCCAGAACGATCCCCCGGGCCGACTGCGCTACCGGATCGAGGCGTCGGCCGGGGCCGGCGCGTCGACCCCTGATGGCTGGTCGACCGAGCTGCTGGCGCGCGGCGTGCAGCGGCATCGCGGGGCGGGCCAGGCCTTCTTTGGCGCCGTGCCCCCACCCCGCCTGCCGTTCGGACGCCGATGCGGCTGGCTGCTGCTGTTGTGGGTGCTGCGCGTGCCCGGCGCGGCGCGCGTCATCGAGCGTCTGCGAGGCCGGACATGAGCGCACGTGTCCCGGTCACGGTCCTGACCGGTTTCCTCGGGTCGGGCAAGACGACGCTGGTCAACCGGATCCTGTCCGAACAGCATGGTCGGCGCATCGCCGTGATCGAAAACGAATTCGGCGAGGTCGGCGTGGACCACGAACTGGTGATCGGCGCCGAAGAGGAGATCTTCGAGACCAGCAACGGCTGCATCTGCTGCACGGTACGGGGTGACCTGATCCGCATCCTCGCGCAGCTGCGCAAGCGCCGCGAGCGCTTCGACGCGATCCTGATCGAAACGACCGGCCTCGCCGATCCGGGCCCGGTCGCACAGACCTTCTTCATCGACGAGGAGCTGCGCGAGCACTACCAGCTCGACGCGATCGTCACCCTCATCGACGCGCGCCACATCGCGCAGCAGCTGAAATCCAGTCCGGTCGCGCTCGAGCAGATCGGCTTCGCCGACGTGCTGCTGCTGAACAAGACCGACCTGGTCCCGGCCGCGGAGCTCTCGCAGCTCGAGCGGCGGCTGCACGCGATCAACGGCACCGCGACGATCGTGCGCACCCACAACGCCGACGTGGCACTGGACCGGGTGCTGGACCTCGGCGCCTTCGACCTCGATCGCGCGCTCGCCCGCGATGCGGACTTCCTCGAACCGGCGCGTCCGTTCGAGTGGGCCGGCCTGTACACGCTGCCGGCGGGCGAATACGCGCTCCAGGGGCCGTCCGCGGGCGAGCCGGCGGCAGACGACTCCGATGGCCACGACTCCGATCCCGAGCACCATCACCACGAGGGCCACGAGGGCCACGAGGGCCACGAGGGCCACGAGCACCACGACCACGGCCCGGATCACGGTCACGGCGCGCTGCGGATGGTCGACCTGCTGCTGCTGCCGGACGCCGCGGACGCCGCCCCGGTTGAAGCTGGTGGCAGCGCCGAGGCGTCGCGCATCGATGCACTGGTCGAGGACGCGACGCGACGATTCGACGGCGAGGCGGTACTGCTCGGTCCGCACGCCGCCCTGCCGCCGCAGGTGCTGGGGAGGCTCGAACTGGACCACGCCCGGCACGTACACCTGCACCTGCCGCGGGCCGGCTCGTGGGTGCTGTTCTGCGAACACGCGCCGGCGGAATTCGGCGGACTGCTCCCCGGTGTGCACCCGGCGCTCGAACGCAGCTTCGGATCGCACCATCACGATGCGGAAATCGGCTCGATCGGCCTTACGGATCCGCGCCCGCTGGATCCCGCCAAGGTCAACGACTGGCTGTCCTACCTGCTGCAGAGCCGTGGCCAGGACATCCTGCGCATGAAGGGCGTACTGAATTTCGCCGGTGAGGCGCGGCGCTACGTGTTTCACGGCGTGCACATGGTGTTCGACGGACGGCTCGAGCGGGAATGGCCGGCGCACTCGGCACGCTGCAGCCGGCTGGTGTTCATCGGCCGCGGGCTCGAACGGGCGGAATTCGAGGCCGGTTTCGAATCCTGCATCGCATGACGGCACCGGCCGGCGCACTGCGGCTGCGCGCACGGATCGAGCTCGCGGACTATCCGGTCGATGCCGCCTGGTCCGCGGATGGTAGTGCGCTCGTGATCGCCGGTGGCGAAGGGGCCGTGCTGCTCCTCGACGCCGGGCCGATACCGTCGGCACGTCGGATCGGTGCGCATCGCGGCGGTGCGCTGGCCGTCGCCTGGCAGCGCGCGGGCCGGCTGTTCGCCTCGTCCGGCCAGGACGGTGCCGTACTGCTGTGGGATGCGCGCACTGCGGTGCCACGATCGATCCATCAAGGCCCGATCTGGTGCGAGCGGCTCGGCTTTGCCGACCATGGACGAATGCTGGCCGCCGCCGCGGGGCGGGTGCTGCACGTGTTCGATGCCGCCGGCACGACTCTGCATACGCTTTCGGGGCATGCCGGCGTGATCGCGGCGCTCGCCTGGCGCCCGAAATCGAGCGAGATCGCTGCGGCCGGCAACGGCGGCGCGCGGCTGCACCGGCTCGAGCCGGCACCTTCGGTACGAGACCTCGCTGCCGCCGGCGCGTGCCTCACGGCCGGCTGGAACGCCGACGGTCGACTGCTGGCGGCCGGCATGCAGGACGGACGCGTGCAGCTCTGGAATGTCGCGACCGGGCAGCCATCACAACTCACCGGGCATGGCGGGCGGATCATCGCGGCCGACTGGAGCGCGAACGGGCGCTACCTCGCCACGGCCGCGGGCGAGGAACTGATCGCCTGGGATTTCAGCGCCCGCGGCTCCCAGGGCATCGAGCCGGTAGCGCTGCAGGCGCATTCGGCACGCCTGAGTGCACTGGCATTCAGGCCGGGGACTTCGATGCTGGTCTCGGCCTCGCGCGACCGGCGCCTGCTGCTGTGGCGCATGGGCAGCGCGGCCCAGCCGGCCGACGCACACCTGCTGCGCGAGGACTGCACGCTGCTGCGCTTCTCGCGCGATGGCAGGCAGCTCGCCGCCGGCGACGCCGCCGGGGGGCTATCGCTGTACGACTGCGGCTGACGGCACGACCACGGCGCTGCGCGCGACGCCCATCACGCTCGCGTAGCTCGCGAGCTGCAGCTGCATCGCGTGTGTCCAGGTGAAGCGCTGCAGAGCGCGTTCGCGTGCCGCGGCGCCCAGCGCCTCGGGGCCGCGATCGTAAAGGCGACGCACCGCCGCGGCGAGGCTGGCGGGATCGTCCAGCTCGGCGAGCTCGCCGACGCGCTCGTCGACCAGCTCCGGGACGGAACCCGCACGCACGCCCACGACCGGCCGGCCGCAGGCCATCGCTTCGGCGATCACGAAGCCGAAGGTTTCGTTGCTGCCGGCGTGCAGCAGCGCATCGGCCGAAGCGAGCCACTGCGCGAGCTCGATGCTGTCGCGCCGGTACGGCAGCACGTTCACGTTGTGGCTGGGCTGTGCGCTGCGGCCGCCGCCTACCAGCAGCAGGTGGTAGGGCTTGTCGAGCAGCGCCATCGCGCGGCACAGCACCGGGATGTTCTTCTCCTCGGAGAACCGGCCCGCATAGATGAGCAGGCGCGCGTCGTCCGGCAGTCCGAGCGTACGCCGCAGGTCGAGGGTCCGGCGCGCCGGCGAGAAGATCTCGGTGTCGACGCCGAGCGGCTGCAGCGCCGCTCGCGTGAGACCGATGCGCTGCAGATAGCTGCACATCATCCGGCTCGGGGTCAGTACCAGGTCGAAGCGGCCGTAGACGGCGCACAGGTAGCGCGTCACCGCCCGCTCCACGCCGCTGCCGAAGCGCCGGCCCAGCGTATGCGCGAGGTCCGAATGAAAGAACCCTACCGTCGGGATGCCGCGCCGTCGCGCGACCGTCCAGGTGCACCAGGCCGGATGGAACGGGTCACCGGCCTCGATCAGGTCCGGCTCGAGCGCGGCGAGCATCGACGTCCACGTGCGCAGCGACAGCGGCAGCCGGTAGTTGAACGTGCCGGGCAGCCGCAGGCCCGCGATCGTGCTGACTCCGCCGGGTACCAGCTCGGTACGCGCACCGGGCACCAGGATCGAGTGCCGGTGTGCGCTGTGCGCGCCGAGCCACGCATGCTTGGCCGTCAGATACCGCTTCACTCCGCCGCTGGTCGGCGAGAAGAACAGGGTCGTATCGACTACATGCATGCGGTACCCCGGAGGCGATACGGCATTGCATCGTCATGTCATTTTGGTGTCAAGCGCGGCGTCCGGCGGGCTGCTCGGCCGTGGCTGATCGTGGCAGGTGCACACGGTAGCGCGTGAACTGTCCGCGCTTGGTGGCAACCTGGATGCGGCCGCCCAGGCGCTGCACGTGCTCGCGCACGATCTGCATCCCCTGGCCGCGATGCAGGCCGTCCTTCGCAGTGGTGAGTCCCGGCTGGAAGATCAGGCTGACCAGTCGGGAGGGACCCAGGGTTTCAAGGGTGCCCGCCTCGAGAATTCCCTGGCTGACCGCGGTGTCGGCGATGCGGTCGGCGTCCAGGCCCTGACCGTCGTCCTGCATGTTGAGCTCGAAGCCGTTCTCGCCCCGGTCCAGGAACTCGATCACCAGCGTGCCCAGCTCCGGCTTGCCCTGCGCCACCCGCTGGTCCGGCGTTTCGATACCGTGCTCGATGGCATTGCGCAGCAGCTGGCCGAGGGCGTCGAACAGCGCGCTGATCCACTGTTCGGGAATGTCCTCCAGCCCCATCGTCACGAGCGCGACGTGCTTGTCCTGCTCGAGTGCGTATTTCTCGGCCAACTGGGTCAGCGCGGCGGCGAGCTTCGGCTGCGCGCGCCGCTGGCTGGCCTCGAGTTCCACGGCGTTGCGCTCGTCCTCCTCGAGCGGCACGTGGACGGCGGCACAGTCGGCCGCGATCGTGACGTGGCTGCACAGCTCCTCGAGCACGACCATTGCGGGCAGCAGGTCGTTGCCGCTGAGGGGCTCTCGCCGCTCGACCGTGCGCAGCGCGAGCTGCGCCTGCCCGAGTCGCAGGCTCACGGTCGGCAGGTGCAGGCCGACGAGGGCATCCGCGAGCGCATCGAGTTCGGCCAGCAGATCCTCGATCTTGCCGCGGAAGGCGCTGCTCTCGCGGGTCGGGGCCCGCAGTCGCTGGCGTATCCGCTCGACGGTATCGAGGGCGCGCGTCATGGCGGCGCCGAGCGCGGCGGGCTCGGACAGCAGCAGCGAACGGTACAGGTCGCGCTGGTCGCGCAGCGTCTCGAACTCGAGGCGCAGGCTCGGATCGAGCGCCTGGATCGTCGTGTCGCTCATGCGCCAACCGCCGCGGCCATCGGCGGCTCCGTCTCGGCGGCTAGCCCCTGCATCGCCGTCCGGATCGCTGCGCTGGCCGCAGCGGCGTCCGGGTAGCGGGCCTCGCGCTCGCGCGCCATCAACTGGTCGAGCAAGGGTTCGAGTACGGCGCACGATGGCGGCAGTGGCGCACGCTGACCGGATATGTGCTGCTCCATGACCTCGACGGCGCTGCTGCCGAGATACGGCTTGGTGCCGGTGAGCATCTCGTACAGGATCACCCCGAGGCTGTAGAGGTCGCTGCGGGCATCGAGGGTCAGGCCCCGGGCCTGCTCCGGGCTCATGTAGTAGGGCGAGCCGCGCAGCACGCCCACCGCCGTGTTCTGCAGGGCGCCGTCGAGCTGCTTGGCCAGCCCGAAATCGATGAGCACGACCGAGCTGTCCTCGCGCAGCATCACGTTCGGCGGCTTGAGATCCCGATGCACGAGCCCCGCGCCGTGCACGACCTCGAGCGCGCCGCAGATGCGCAGCGCGAATTCGAGGCTCTCGAGCGGCGTGATCGGCTGCAGCAGCCGGGTCTTGAGGTCACCGCACGGGAAGTACTCCATCGCCAGGAACTCGCGCCCGTCGTGGAATCCATAGTCGTAGATGCTGACCACGGACGGATGGTTCAGCGCAGAGATCGCCGCGTATTCGCGCGCAAATTCCTGTGCGTCGTCGCCGGCCTCGAGCGCGGGCTTGCTGATCTTGAGTGCCACGTTGTGACCCAGGCTGACACTGTGCGCGAGATAGACGACCGCGCGGGCGGACTCCCCGAGATTGTGCAGGATCGAGTACTGCGGCAGCTCCAGGTGGGCCGGATCGATGCGCCGCCGCGAGCCGCCGGCCGGGCGGGTACGCGCCGCGCCGCGGCGTCGCGGCGGATTCAGGCTCAGGCGCAGCGAGGTGGCCAGGCGCTGCGCGTTGAGCAGGCTGCGCGGCAGGTAGTCGATGGCGCCGATGCGGATCGCGCGCACCGCACTCAGTTCATTGCCGCCGGACGCGACGATCACGACCGGCGGCATCCGCTGGCGGCGCTGCGTGGCGCGCAGCACGTCGAACCCGGCCCCGGCGTCCTCGCTGCCGTCACCGCAGTTCGCTCCGAGCACGATCAGGTCCAGACCGCGCAGTTCCCCGTTCGGGCTCTGCAGCCGGGCCTCGAACTGCGGGATGTCACTGTCCTCGACCCGGCCATCCGGCCAGAGTATCTCGATGTGGTGCCGCAGCCAGGCGCGCAGTTCGCGGTCGGCTTCCACGACCAGGATATGCGGCTTCATGGCTGGGATGGCCCGGCTGCGGCCAGCTGCTGCAGGCGAGCGGACAGTTCGGTGATGGAATTCTCGCTGACGCGATAGTCGATGCAGGCCTGCAGCCAGCGCCGAGCCGCTGCCACGTCTCCCGAGTTCAAGGCCTGGCGCGTCTGCGCGATCAGCGCTTCGCCCAACGCCAGCGCCGTGGCACCGACCTCGGCGTCCTGGGGCGCAAGCGCCTGTGCGGCCTGCAGGTAGAACAGCGCATTGTCCCCGGCAGGTTCGAGCAGCTCGTGGCTCTCGAGGCGTGCACGCGCGAGTTCCAGCAACCGACCGGGGGGGATTGTCGCCTGGACGACCGGCAGCGTGTCCAGCGGTGCGATCATCGACGCGGTGCGGGCGGCGGAACCGGCCGCGAGCGGATCGGCGTCGGCTCCGGCGCCGACGACGGGGGGCGCGAGGGCGGCCGGGACGCGCGCCGCGCCCGGTACGCCCGGTACGCCCGGCGCGCCCGTGGCCCGCGGGGCTGGTGGCGCCACGGCCGCGAGCGCTGCTGCCGGAACCGCGACGCGAGACGCCGCAGCTCCCGCGTGCAGCTGCCACCAGCCGAGGCCCAGCAGCGCCGCGAGCACCGGCGCACCGAAGGCGGCGGTCCGCGGCCAGCGTGGCGCGGGTGGCGGATCCGGATCGGGCGGCACCGCGCCGGCCGCCACCGGCGATCCGGCCGCGCCGGATTCGAGGTGTCGACGCGCAGCGTCGATGAACAGCTGCATGCGCTGTGCCGAGGTGGGCTTGTGTGCAAAGCGAAACAGCGTGCCATCCACCAGGCGGCCCGCGAACGCCGCCTGCAGGGTCGCGCTGCCGGCCAGGATCAGCAGCAGCTGGGGAAACTGCGCATGGACGCGCTCGATGAATCCCGCGAGCGGCTGCGGCGCGCAGCCGGCATCGATGACCGCGATCGCGGCGCCGTTGGCGACGAGCTGGTCCACGAAACGATCGGCCGTCGGCGAGGTGATCACCACGTCGTACCCTGACCCTGCGCGTGTAATCGCGTCCAGCAGCTCCGGATCATCCGCGATCGCCACGATCGTCATCGCGCCCGCGACCAGGCTCGCGAAGCCCTGGCGCGTGCGGCCTGCGGCGGGATCCGCGGGCGTGCCGGGACCGGCTGGGACGGGGGGTCGGGACATCGCTCTTTCAGTCTCCGGGCGTGGTCCGGCACAATGACGGCTGATCCCGCGGACTCTATGCCGACTGTCTGCGCGGACAATCCTCGGCTGGCCTGCCTTCGCCGGAACTGTGAAGGCGGTGGGCACGCTGAAGGGGATTCTGTGACGTACCTCACCTGCCAGGAGCCGGTCATGCTGCGCTTGCGGGCCGCCGAAGCGGCGGACGTTCCGGTCATCCACCAGCTCATCGGGGAGCTCGCGGATTTCGAGCAGCTGCGACACCAGGTGCGCGGCGATCCGGAGCACCTGCGCCGTCACCTGTTCGGCGAGCCGCGCTACGCCGAAGCGCTGCTGGCGGAATGGGACGGCGAGGTCGGCGGCTTCGCGCTCTACTGCTTCAATTACTCGACGTTTCTGTGCCGGCCCGGACTGTATCTCGAGGATCTGTTCGTACGTCCGGCGCTGCGCGGGCGCGGCGTCGGCGCGTCACTGCTGCGCGCGGTCGAGCAGCGGGCCATCGAGCGCGGCTGCGGTCGCCTCGAATGGGCGGTGCTGGACTGGAACCATGCTGCGATCGAGTTCTATCGCCGCTTCGGCGCCCGGCCGCACGAGGGCTGGACGGTGTTTCGCAAGGAACTCGACGTGCGCTAGGCGCGCTATCATCCGCCTCCGATGCCCCACGTACGCTACATCGAACCCGACGGCCGCGAAGTCGAGCTGGATCTGCCGGTCGGCCAGACCGCCATGCGCGGCGCGATGGATGCGGGGTTGGCGGGCATCGAAGCCCAGTGCGGTGGCAACTGTGCCTGCGCGACCTGCCACTGCTACGTGGCCGCGGAGTGGCTGGACCGGCTCGAGCCACCATCGGATGACGAGCGCTTCATGCTCGCCAACGTCGCCGCGGAACGACGTCCCAACAGCCGCTTGTGCTGCCAGATCGTGCTCGCGCCCGCGCTGGACGGGCTCCGGTTGCAGTTTCCCGATCGCCAGAGTTGAGGCGGTCCGGTCACTGCGGGCGCAGCATGAACTGCGTGCCGCGGTAGCTGAGCTCGACGCCGTCGCGGTCGATGGCGATCACGCGCACGCCTTCAGGCAGCGTGTCGCCCTCGCGGGCCTTGTGCATGTTGATCAACGCGTACCGATCGGCCGGCCGTTCCGCATACACGTGCAGGTCGAGCCGCAGCGCCGGCACGGTGCCGCCGAGTTCGCTCAATGCAGGCAGGTCGGCTTCCGATCTCGATGCGGCCGGCGCCGCCACAGCCGGTTCCTCGTCGGCCGGATTGACGTCCGTTGCCTGCGTGAGCGCCTGCGCGGCCGGCGCGGCATCCGGCGGGCCGGCCGGTGTGGCCGAGGCCGCGGTGAGCGTCGCCGCGGTGACCGCCGCCGCGGTCGATGCCGTCGGCGCAGCCCCGACAGCCGGTGTGGCCGCTGCTGCCGGCGCAGCCGCCGTCGCCGGTACTGCGGGTGCTCCGGGCGCGGCTGAGGCGGCGCCGGATGCAACCGCCATGGCTGGCGCGCCGGAGGATTCGGCGGCAGGCCGCGGGCGCAGCGCCGTACCCAGCACGACGATGATGTTCGCCACGAGCAGGATGCCGATCAGCACGCTCCAGGTCGGCCAGCGCCGGCGCGGCGGCGTGACGCGCAGCTCGAGCAGCGTGGGTCCGCTCTGCCGCTGCCGCTCCGCCTCTGCCTTCTTCAACGCGTCGAGGATGAGGGACATCAGTTGCCTCGCGTGGACGCCTGGGCCGGGCCCGGTTGTAGCACGGGCGAATCCGGTGACGCGAGTGCCGCGTCGAGTGCCACCTGGGTTTCCAGGCCGGCGACCCCGTCCACCGCCAGGTGCTTGCTGCGCTGGAAATCCTCGACCAGGCGCAGCAATCCGGCGTCGAAGGCATCGCCACCACGGGAGGCATCTTCGCTACCGCTCCAGCGCACGAGCCGCGCGCGCAGCTGCTGCACGGGAGCGCCGTGCATGCCGACACTGAGGGCGCGGATTCCGCCCCTCGTGCCCGGTCGCCACAGCAGCACGAAGTCTCCATACCAGTAGCGGTCCAGCTCCGCGATACCGACGTCCGCATCGTGCTCTCCGATCCGCAGCTGTGCCGATTGCGGCCCGAGCGCACGCAGCACGACCTGGAACGGAGCGCCGGCGTCGTCGGTCAGCATCAGGATCGCGGGACGGTCGAGTACGCGCAGCTGCGCGAACGAGCCGCGCTGCATCAGGCATTGCAGTCCCTGCGCCAACGCCTGGCTGCAGCCGTCGATGCGGCCAGGCACGTAGTGCGCGTTCCACAGCGCGAACAGCGCCGCGAACGCGGTGTCGGAATCGCCCTGCCTCGCGTCCGCGGCGATCAGCTGGGCGAGCGTCGGCGCGGCTGGCCCGGCGGCCGCGGTGGCGGTTCCCGCGGCCATGGCGGCGGGAACCGCGGATGCCGGTGCGGGTGCGCCGGGTGCCCCCGTCGCCGCTGCAGCGAGCGGTGCCTGGGCCGGAGCTTGCGCGGGAACGATGGCCGCGCCTCCGGTGTGTCCCGGTGGCGACGGCGCGGCCACTCGCGGTGCGGCCGCGGTGGCGCGACCGGCGGCCGGCCACAGCAGGCGCGCGCCGCCGGCCAGCATCACGACGGCCAGTGCCGCTGCCAGCCACGGCTGCCACGGTGCGCGAGGCTCCTGGCCGAATACTTCGGCGCCGGCCCGGCGCACGAGCTGCACGGGCACCTGGTGCAGGTCCTCGCTATAGGCACCGAGCAGCGCCCGATCGCAGATCACGTTGATCACGCGCGGGATGCCGCCCGTGATCCGGTGGATCTCCTGCAGCGCACCCGGCGTGAACAGGTCGGTGGTCGCTCCCGCGACCCGCAGCCGGTGACGCACGTACGCCACGGTCTCCTCGCGCGACAGCGGATCGAGGTGGTAGCGGCCCGTGATGCGCTGTGCGAGCTGCCGCAGTTCCTGGCGTGCCAGCAGCACGCGCAGCTCGGGCTGGCCGATCAATATGATCTGCAGCAGCTTGGCGGTCTCGGTCTCCAGGTTGGTCAGCAGCCGCACCTGCTCGAGCACCTCGGGGCTGAGGTTCTGAGCCTCATCGACGATCAGTACCACGCGCCGCCCGGCCGCGTGGGCGCGCAGCAGGTAACGGTTGAGCGGGTCGACGAGGTCCTTGGTGTCCTCGCCAGTGTCGTGGGCGACGCCGACACCGAGTTCCTCGCACAGCGTGCGCAGGAACTCGGTGGCGGAGAGGCGCGGGTTGAGGATCAGCGCGATCTCGGCATCCTTCGGCGCCTGCGCCAGCAGCGTCCGGATGGTCGTGGTCTTGCCCGTCCCGACCTCGCCGGTCAGCTGGATGAAGCCGCCCGCTTCGTTGATGCCATACAGCAGGTGCGCCAGCGCGTCCGCGTGCCTCGTGCTCAGGTACAGGTAGCGCGGATCGGGCGTGATCGAGAACGGCTTCTCGGCCAGCCCGAAGAACGTCAGGTACATGCTGCCCGGCCGGCGGGACGAGCCCGGCGCGACCGCCTCATTCCGTCCCGATCATGGCTGCACGGTGATCGTGATCTTCTTCGACGCGACATTGGGCGTGAACGGGACATGTGCCAGATCCGCGAACACCAGCTGCAGCGTGTGCTTGCCCGGCGGCAGGTCGAGCGTGGTCTCGGTCTGGCCCTTGCCGAAGTGCCGTACGTGCTCATTGGCCGGTAGCGGCTGCGTCAGGTCCGCGGGCAGATCCGTGTCGATCAGCAGGTGATGATGCCCGGTGTTGTCGAACTTGATGCCGGCCGGAGCGATGCCCGCGTTCTTGAGGCCGAACACCACGGTGACCGGGCTCTTGACGGTGGCGCCGTTCTTCGGCGCGATGAGGTAGACCTCGGCGCCCGCGGGGGCCGGCGACTGGTCGGCGATGGCCACGGTGGCTCCGAGGGCCAGCAGCAGGGCGAGCATTCGCATGGTGTATCTCCTGTGGGATGTTTAGAGCGAAGGGTCGGTGATTCGTTCTGCGGACGGCGTGAAGCCTAGCTCTTCCGCGGAAAAGTCGTCCACGTCAATGATCTCCATGACTCGGGCGATCGTACTCCGCCAGGCAGCGCGCCTCGGCATCGCTCAGGATACCGGACTCGCGCCCCTGGCTGATCTGTCCCGGAAGGTCCAGGGCCGTCACCCGGCCGGTCTTCCGGCCTTCGACCCGCAGCCTGCGCTCCAGCGGTTCGGCGCGCGCGGCGTCCTCGAGCGCGCGTTGCAGCGCCGCGAGCGGATTGCCGGGCTCCGTGCGACGGTACAGCAGGCGTCCGAAATACGCGCGCGTCGCGGTGTCGGCAAGCAGCAGTTCGGCAACGCTGCGCCCGAGCCGGTCGGACGGTGCGAAATAGGTCAGGCCGCGCGGGAAGATCAGCAGGCGCGCCAGGGCGGCGATCGGACGGTTGGGAAAGTTGCGCAGCACGCTGTGCAGCTGCTCCTGCGCCTCGTACAACAGCGACCGGCAGGCCCACTCGACCACCGGCAGCTCCTCGGGCGGCTCGCCGCGGTCGGCATGGTGCTTGAGGACCATCGAGGCCAGGTACATCGCCGACAGCACGTCGCCCAGCCGCGCGGAGATGGTCTCCTTCTTCTTCAGGTACCCGCCGAGCGCCAGCATGGCGATGTCGGTGATCAGCGCGAACGAGGCGCTGAAGCGCACGATGTGCTGGTAGTAGCGCCGGGTGGGGCCCGCGGCCGGTACGTCGCGGAAGCGCGCCAGTGTCAGCGCCATGAGCCACGAGCGCGCGGCGTTGGCCAGCGCGAAGCCGCATGCGCCGAACAGCGCCCGATCGAACTCGGCCACGCCGCGGCGGCGATCGGGATCGCGGGCCGCGCGCATCTCACGCTGGACGTACGGGTGGCAGCGGATCGCGCCCTGGCCGAAGATGATCAGGTTGCGGGTCAGGATGTTCGCGCCCTCGACCGTGATCGCGATCGGCACCGACTGGTAACCGCGAGCCAGATAATTGCGCGGGCCGAGGCATGATGGCCTTGCCGCCCTGGACGTCCATCGCGTCGTTGGCGACGCGCCGGCCCATCTCGGTCACGTGGTACTTCAGCATCGCTGACGGCACCGCCGGTTGCTCGCCGGCGTCGATCGCCGCCGGCGGTGACGCTGCGGGCCGCATCCATGATGTAGGTGAGGCCGACCATGCGCGCGATGACCTGCTGCACGCCCTCGAAACGCCCGACCGGCATGTTGAACTGGCGCCGGATGCGGGCATAGGCGCCGGTGGCGAAGGTCGCGCCGAGCGCACCGCCGGTCGCGTTCGAGGGCAGCGAGATGCAGCGTCCCACCGACAGCTGCTCGACCAGCATGCGCCAGCCCTGGCCGGCCATCGGCAGTCCGCCGATGATGCAGTCGAGCGGCACGAACACGTCGCGGCCCTGGATCGGCCCGTTCTGGAACGGTACGTTCAGCGGCAGGTGGCGCCGGCCGATGGTCATGCCAGGCGTCGCGCGCGGGATCAGCGCGCAGGTGATGCCGATATCGGCCTGCTCGCCCAGCAGGTGCTCCGGGTCGAACATCCGGAAGGCAAGCCCGACCACGGTCGCGACTGGCGCGAGCGTGATGTAGCGCTTGGAGAAGTTGAGCTTCAGGCCGACGATCTCCCGGCCCTGCCACATGCCGCGGCAGACCACACCGGTGTCGGGCAGCGCCGTGGCATCCGAGCCGACGCGCGGACCGGTCAGCGCGAAGCACGGGATCTCCTCGCCGCGCGCGAGCCGCGGCAGGAAGTGCTGCTTCTGCTCCTCGGTCCCGTAATGGACGAGCAGTTCGCCGGGTCCCAGCGAATTGGGCACCGCGACGATCGACGAGCAGGTGACGCTGCGGGCCGCGAGCTTGCACAGCACGCAGGAATGCGCGTAGGTCGAGAATTCGAGGCCCCCATAGCGCTTCGGGATGATCAGCGCGAAGAAGCCCTGGGACTTGAGGTATTCCCAGACCGCGGGCGGAAGATCGCCGCGCCGGTGCGTGATATCGAAATCGTCCAGCAGCCCGCACAGGGTCTCGCAGGGGCCGTCGAGGAACGCCTGCTCCTCGGCCGACAGCCGCGGCGCCGGCATGGCCGCGAGGCGCCGCCAGTCCGGCTGCCCGCTGAACAGCTCGCCATCCCACCACACCGTGCCGGCCTCGAGCGCGTCGCGCTCGGTCGCCGACATCGACGGCAGCGCCCGCAGGTAGGTGCGCAGGAACGGGCGGCTGATCAGCGCGATCCGCAGCGGGCGCACCATCAACGTCAGCGCGATGAGCGCCAGCAGTACCAGGAGGATCGCGACGGTCATGACGGCAGGACGTCGCGGGGTGCCGGGTCAGTGCCTACAGCAGGTCCTTCACGCCGTCGCGCTCCTCCAGCAGCTCGGTCGCGGTTGCGTCCAGCCGCGCGCGGCTGAATTCGTCGATGCCGAGCCCGGGCACGATCTGGTAGGCGCCGCCACGGCACGTGACCGGGTAGGAATAGATCAGGCCTTCCGGTACGCCATAGCTGCCGTCCGACGGAATCGCCATGCTGGTCCAGTCACCCTCGGCCGTGCCCATCACCCACGTGCGCACATGGTCGATCGCGGCCGAGGCAGCCGATGCGGCCGAGGACGAGCCGCGCGCCTTGATGACCGCCGCGCCACGCTGCTGCACGGTCGGGATGAACTGCTCGCTGATCCATTTCTGGTCCACCAGGCTCCTGGCCGGCGCACCCTTCACGAGCGCATGGCTCAGGTCCGGGTACTGCGTGGCGGAGTGATTGCCCCAGATCGTGAGCCGGCGGATGTCGTTCACGTGCACGCCGGTCTTCTCGGCCAGTTGCGACAGCGCCCGGTTGTGATCCAGTCGCGTCATCGCGGTGAAGCAGCGGCGGTCGAGCGTCGGTGCGTTGCGGCTGGCGATCAGCGCGTTGGTGTTGGCGGGATTGCCGACCACGAGCGCGCGCAGCGAACGATCCGCGACCTCGTTCAGCGCCTTGCCCTGTGCGGAGAAGATCTGCGCGTTCGCGAGCAGCAGATCCTTGCGCTCCATGCCGGCGCTGCGCGGGCGCGCCCCGACCAGCAGCGCGACGTGGCAATCCCGGAACGCCACGCGCGCATCGTCGGTGGCCACGATCCGGTTGAGCGTACCGAACGCGCAGTCACTGAGCTCCATGACCACGCCGCCGAGTGTCGGCAGCGCCGGAGTGATTTCCAGCAGGTGCAGGTTGACGGGCTGATCGGGCCCCAGCATCGCCCCGGAGGCGACGCGAAAGGCGAGTGCATAGCCGATCTGCCCGGCGGCGCCGGTGATCGCGACATTCAGTGGCTGCTTCATGAAGGCTCCCGGCAGGAAAGAGCGCTGATTCTAGTGGCCATTTCCAATCGGGCAACCGGCGTTCGACAGGACTTGACAGGTCAATTGTGTTCTAGTTAACTACAACACTAGTTATACAAACATGTATATCTACTCTGGAGGAACCCGATCATGAAGAGCCAGACCCTTCGAAACCTGTCCGGCGCGGTAGTGGCGCTGATCCTCACGACCCTGACGACCCAGGCCATCGTGCACGCCGCCCCGCGACCTTCGTTCGTGGCTGCGGCGCCGCCGGTCCATCGCGCAACCGGCGGCACCGACAGCCTGGGGCCGTGCGCCGGCCCCGGCAACCGGGTCTGCTAGAGTCCGGAGTCTGCCCGCACCCCGTAACGCAACTCCTGCCGTCGCCAGATGAACAGTACTTGGGACAACGGCGCACCGATCTACCGGCAACTGCGCGACCGTGTGGTCGCGATGATCCTCGAGGGCGCGCTCAAGGAAGGGGACCCGCTGCCCTCGGTGCGCAACGTCGCCGCGGAGTACCGGCTCAATCCGCTCACCGTGCTCAAGGGCTACCAGCAACTGGTGGACGAGCGGCTGGTCGAGAAGCGCCGGGGGCTCGGTATGTTCGTGAGCCCCGGCGCCGCCGGCGCGCTGCGCGCCGGCGAGCGGCGCCGGTTCCTCGATAGCGAGTGGCCGCGCGTGCGCGCGACGATCGCCCGTCTCGGGCTGTCGGTACCGGAGCTGCTGGCCGAAACCACCACGTCCGGCACGCCGTCCACCGGCGGCCGCACCACCTCCCAGGAAACGGACTGATGGCCACGATCATCGAAGCGAAGGATCTCTGCAAGCGCTATGGCGGCCAGGTGGCCCTCGATCACGTCAATTTCGCGGTGCAGTCCGGCACCATCGTCGGCCTGATCGGCCGCAACGGCGCAGGCAAGACCACGGCGCTGAAGGCGCTGCTCGGGCTCACGCCGTACGAAGGCAGCATCAGCGTGTTCGGACACGACCCGATGAGCGGGCGCACCGCCATGATGAGCGAGATCTGCTTCATCGCCGATACCGCCGTGCTGCCACGCTGGCTGCGCGTCGGGCAGGCCATCGAGTACGTCGCCGGGATCCATCCGCGCTTCCGGCGGGAGCGCGCCGAACAGTTCCTCGAACGCACCGGCATCCGCCTGCGCAGCCGCATCGGCACGCTGTCCAAGGGAATGATCACGCAGGTGCACCTGGCGCTGATCCTGGCGATCGATGCGCGCCTGCTGGTGCTCGATGAGCCCACCCTGGGACTGGACCTGCTGTTCCGGCGCCGGTTCTACGACACGCTGCTGTGCGACTACTTCGACCACGAGCGCACGATCCTGCTCACGACTCACCAGGTCGAGGAAGTCGAGAACCTGCTGACCCACGTGCTGTTCATCGAGCGCGGACGCGTCCTGCTCGATGCCGGCATCGAGCAGCTCGCCGAACGCTACGTCCAGGTCAACGTCGCGGCCGACAAGATCGACGCCGCGCGTGCGCAGAGTCCGTTCTACGAGCGCGAGATCTTCGGGCGCCAGACCATGCTGTTCGAGAACTGCCCGCGCGCGCAGCTGGCCGAGTTCGGCGAGCTGCGCACGCCCGCGATCTCGGACCTGTTCGTCGCGAAGATGCAGGCAGAGCTCGCATGAAGGCGCTGCTGGTGCAGATCAGGCGTGAATTCTGGGAGCATCGGTCGCTGTGGATCGGGCCGATCGCCGTGGCCGGGCTGCTGCTGCTGTCCGTCGCGGTGTTCGGGCGCGTCGAGCTGAATTTCGGCGATTCGGCGCGGACCCCGGCACCGGGCTCACCGACCGCGGCGCTGCTGCCCCTGCTGGTGCTCGGCTGGTCGGCGCCGTTCTACCTCGCAGCCGCGCTGCTCTCCGGGTTCTACCTGCTCGACTGCCTGTACGGTGAGCGCCGCGACCGCAGCATCCTGTTCTGGAAGTCGCTGCCGGTCTCGGATACCCGCACCGTCCTGGTGAAATTCCTGGTCGGTCTGGCACTCGTGCCGCTGGGCAGCTTCCTGCTGGCAGCGCTGACCAGCCTGCTGGCGAGCCCGGCCCTGCTGCTGCGGGCGCGGCTGCACCTGGACGACGTCGCCGCGATCTGGAATTTCTCCTACTGGTTGCGGGTCCAGGGCCTGATGCTCTACGGCCTGCTCGCCGCGGTGCTCTGGTACGCGCCGTACGCCGCATACCTGATGCTGGCCTCGGGCTGGGCGCGTCACCTGCCATCGGCATGGGCCCTGCTGCCGCCCGTGGTGCTGGCGCTGCTCGAGTACATGATCTTCGGAACGCATTTCGTGAGCCAGGCGATGGGGCGCGGACTCGGCGAACTGCTCGCACTCGCGTTCCATGACGGCGCTGGTGGGCTCTCCGGCGCCGGCGCCGTAGCCGGAACCGCCGGAGCAGTGGTGGCGGGAGCGGGAGCCGCGGGCACCGGAACGGCCGCGGCACCCGCGATGCCGTTCGGCGCGCAGCTGCTCGCCTCGCGGCCGGATCCGCTGCACCTGCTCGCCAGCGCGCCGCTGTGGCTCGGGCTGCTGGTGGCGGCCGCGCTGCTCGCGCTCGCGATCCGCGTGCGCCGCTATCGCGACGACACCTGAGCTGCAGCCTGTGGTGCGCCGGTCGTGCGACGCACGCGCGCTGCGCGATCGGGCACGTGCATCGCGCCGATACGCCATGGCGATTGTTGCACTCCGCGCGAAGCAGGCAGAATAGCCTTCCATCGAAGGGCTCATGATGAGGTACTCCGCCATGGCATCCACCCGCATCGATCTGCCGGCCAGGACACGTACGGCAGCGGCCAGGCTGCTCAACGCCCGCCTGGCTGACGCGCTGGATCTCGAGTCCGCCACCAAGCAGGCCCACTGGAACGTCAAGGGACCGCACTTCATCGCCCTGCACAAGCTGTTCGACGAGCTGCACTCCGTAGTCGAGGAGCACGTCGACACCATCGCCGAACGCATCACGGCGCTGGGCGGCGTGGCGCTCGGCACCGTGCAGGCCGCGGCGAGCTCGAGTTCGCTCGAGCCCTATCCGCTCGACATCAGCGAGGGCAGCGCGCATCTGGCGGCGCTCGCCGACCGGCTCGCGGACTTCGGCAAGAAGGCGCGGGCCGCGATCGAGCAGGCCGCCACGCTCGGCGACGCGGACACCGCCGACCTGTTCACCGCCGTATCCCGCGACGCCGACAAGTATCTCTGGTTCCTGGAAGCACACAGCCAAGCCAAAGCCTGACGTGTACATCGCGTCCCGCCGCACGCAGGACGAACTGCACCTGGAGCTGCTGGGAGAGTGGCGCGCGGCGCTGTTGCCGCAGATCGAGCTGGAGCTGCGCGGCATCGACCTGGGGGGCGTGCGCCGGGCGCGCATCCGGCCGGGCGACTCGCAGCTGGACCTCTCCGGCGCCTGGCTGCTGCGCTCGTTCCTGCAACGCGCCCGCGATGCGGGCGTCGAACCGGACTTCGACGGTGCGCCGCCCGCGGCGCTCACGCTGCTCGAGCACACCGCGACGGGCGAGCTGCCGCCGCAGCTGCGGCAGGAGGAGTGGCTGCGGCCGGCCCATGCAGTCGAAGGCATCGGGCGGCGCACCGTGCGCGGCTGGCACGAGCTGCAGGGCGGCCTTACGCTGGTCGGCCGGATCTGCGTGGCGCTGGCGCGCGGACTGCGGAGCGTGCGCCGGCTGCGGCCCATCTCCGTCGCGCGCCACGTCTACGATACCGGGATCACCGCGATACCGATCGTCGCGCTGATCGGCTTCCTCATCAGCGTGATCCTCGCCTACATGGGCGCGCAGGAACTGCGCCAGTTCGGTGCCGAGATCTTCGCCGTCGACCTCGTCACCGTGGGCGTGCTGCGGGAACTCGGCGTGCTGCTCACCGCCATCATCGTCGCCGGCCGCTCCGGCAGCGCCTTCGCCGCCGAGATCGGCGCCATGCAGCTCAACGAGGAGATCGACGCACTGCGTGCGATCGGTGTCGACCCGGTGGAGGTGCTGATCCTGCCCCGGGTGCTCGGGCTGTGCATCGCGCTGCCGCTGCTGACGGTGGTGGCCGACGTGATCGGGCTGGTCGGCGGTGCGCTGCTGTGCCACGACCTGCTCGACATGCCGCTGGCCCAGTACCTGATACGAGCGAAGGGCGCGATCGCTCCGACCACCTTCTGGGTCGGCATGATCAAGGCGCCGGCGTTCGCGATCCTGATTGCGATCGCCGGAGTGTATTGCGGCCTGCGGGTACGTGGCTCCTCGCGCGAGCTCGGACGCCTGACCACCAGCGCCGTGGTGCAGGCGATCTTCTACGTGATCCTGGCCGACGCGCTGTTCGCGGTCCTGTTCCTGAAGCTGGACGTGTAGATGCGCACGGTCCTCGAAGTCCAGGGCATCGTGACCCGTTTCGGGGCGCAGACCGTGCACGACGGACTCGACATGCAGGTGCAGGAAGGCGAGGTGTTCGGCATCATCGGTGGTTCGGGCTCCGGCAAGTCGGTCCTGCTGCGCACGATCCTCGGGCTGCGCCGGCCGGACGCCGGGACCGTGAAGTTCTTCGGCACCGACCTGCACCAGATGAGCGCGGCCGGGGTCCGCGCGCTGAAGGCCAGCTACGGCGTCACGTTCCAGGAGGGGGCGCTGTTCTCGGCGCTCACCGTGCGCCAGAACGTGCAGCTGCCGATGATCGAGCACCTGCGGCTGTCGGCACGAGCGCTCGGGGAACTGGCGCTGCTGAAGGTGCTGCTGGTGGGCCTGCCGGCGGACGCGGCGGCCAAGTACCCCTCGCAGCTGTCCGGTGGCATGATCAAGCGCGCGGCGCTGGCGCGTGCGCTGGCACTGGATCCGCCGCTGCTGTTCCTCGACGAGCCGACTTCCGGACTCGATCCGATCAGCGCCGCGGCATTCGACGAGCTGTTGATTTACCTGCGGCGCGAGCTGAAGCCGCGATGC
>CAWIQV010000073.1:0-37204 GCA_963838275.1 uncultured Gammaproteobacteria bacterium
TCAGTTTTGGAAAATTTATGGGATTTAAAAAATTTGCATATGTAAATTTTGGGATATAACAATTTGCATATGTAAATTTCGAGATGTACTCCTCGGCGATTTTGAATATCTGGCAACCCTACTCATATTTTAATTGATAACGTAGGTTTGTTATTTACCTATGAAATGTCTTTTCTGAGCTCGACGTTTTATGTGACTTTGATAGTTAGGTGTGGATTGGACGTAAGAGACATGCGCTACATGTTGAAAAAGGAAATGGACAGTCGTATGGGAGACGACGAAGAGAAGCCGAACCCGTTGCACCAGCACCTTCGTTTGGCCCAAGTCCCTTGCGAGCGAGTGGTGCTCTGGTCATCAAGCACTTTGAACAGTTTCTGCGCCAAGCTTCCGTTGGTGCGATCGACGGAGATCTGTGGGGACAATGTCTATTTTCTTCCACCGTCGGCTGTTCGTCGTCGAAGGGAATCGCCTCTGGAACTGCACTATGCGGTGAAGACGGAGCGGATCGAGTGCAAGCAGCGGAAGTGGCGGGCGAGTGTGTTTCAAGTGAGCAATACGGGGCAGGTGGCGGAGATTACTTCGGTCGTGATCGTGGACGCAGATGGCGACGGCGTGCGCGCCTGTATTCACAGCACCGTTTTCCGTCCCGTCGAGTTTTGCATCGACGAGGTGATGGGACGACTGTTCGGAATGAGCGACAAGAAGACGAAAGCCTGCATTTCGCTCGTCGTTGTCCAGCTCAAGATCATGTCGAAGACGTCGCATTCCTGCGCCAGAGTGGAGGAGATCGAACATTCCCTCAAAATGTACAAGAATGCGATGCCACATGTAGACAAACCGCTCGATCTGGTTGGCCTGTCTCATTTCGCCGTCAGCCCTGAAAGTGGCGAGCAGATTCGCTTCATTGTCGGTTTTCAAGCATGCATGGCAACTGAGCTGAACCAAGCGGCGGCTTCGACGTCTCATACCGAAATAGTGGTGGTTGACATGGTGTTCGTGGAACAGTCGCCTTTTGGTGTGCTGACGGATTGGTCGTTGTGTGCGTTCTTCCGTGGAATGACATTTGCGGCCACAGAGACCCCGTCGCTGTGGCAAATCCACGAGAAGCGCTTGATCGGGCAGCTGAGTCCATCCTACCTGGCCCGTAACCAACCGATCGACGACACTGCCAACGTGCAGCGGATCTTCAGACTTGCGTTTGGAGACACGGGACCACCGCAAAAGTTGGACCAAGTGTACGCGCTGCTCAACTTTGCGGCGATCAGCTCGCTGCCGAAGGACGCGAACTTCCGGATGCTGTTGATTGGGAAGATGGGGAAGTACCTGGTATTCGCGGACAGGACCCACTCGGCGTTTTTGGTTGGTGTGCGTGTCCTCACCGATCGGCCGTCGAATGCGCCACACGATCGCGCCAATTCGGTCTTCCGTCACGTCCTCGTCGACATGTCCTCCGTCGTAGTCGCCGGCAAATCTCTCTCATCTCTCACCGGCACCGTCCGATGGATCGATTTTGGCGATAAGTTGTACATCCAGGTACGATCACCCTTCTTCTAGCTCATGATTACTGGTTGTTGCTTCATACCAGACCTGGGCGTGGGGGGGTTGGGGGGGTGCGCACCCCCCAGAACGGTTTGCAACTTTGAGGTCCGAGGTCTGGGGGGGTGCACAATATAAGGGTACCCCCTGTGATTGCTACCCAAAAAGGCAAATTTTTGAAATTTACACTAGATAGAATGAGGTTTTTTTTGGTCAACAAGCACTGGATAGAATTGGAAAAAAAAATTTTGCACCCCCCCAGAAGATTTTACGTGCCCACCTCTGGTTCAGTCCCGATGACAAAAGTAATACGTAAACTCCGCGAACCAAGTACAGGACACAACCATCGCCGGTGGATCGAGATCGCGGCCTGGTGGCCGTGTTCGACCGACCAGATGATGTTCTTCGGTCCGAAGGCGGCATCGCCGCCGAAGAACACCTCCGCGCGCGTGGACTGGAACGTGGTCCGGTCCACCGCCGGCATGCCGGCGCGGTCGAAATCGATGCCGATGTCGCGCTCGATCCACGGGAACGCGTTCTCCTGGCCGATGGCCAGGATCACGTCGTCGCAGGGATAGAACTCCTCGCCGGTCACGCGCGTCGCCACGATCTCGCCGTTCACGAGCTCATGCTCGAGCTGCTCGAACAGCATGCCCTTGAGCACGCCGTTCTCGACCACGAAGCTGCGGGGGGCGCGGTTCACCACGATCTCGACCGATTCCTGTTCGGCGTCCTCGAGCTCCCAGTCCGAGGCCTTGAAGTACCGGCGCGGCTTGCGTGCCATCACCTTCACCGACTTCGCCCCGAGCCGCAGCGAACTGCGGCAGCAGTCCATCGCGGTATTGCCGACGCCGATGATCAGCACGCGCTCGCCGATGCGCTCGAGGTGACCGAACGCGACCGATTCGAGCCACGCGATGCCGATGTGGACCCGCTCGCTGTCGTAGCGACCCGGCAGGTCCAGCTCCTTGCCGCGCGGCGCGCCGGTGCCGACGAACACCGCGTCGTAGCCGCCGCCGTCGAGCAGCGCGCGCAGGCTCGAGACCGGCGAGTTCAGCTTGAGGTCCGCGCCCATGCCGACGATGTAGCCGATCTCCTCGTCCAGCACCTGCGCAGGCAGGCGGAACGCCGGGATATTGGTGCGCATCAGTCCGCCCGGCACCGCGTACTGCTCGAAGATGGTGACTTCGTACCCGAGCGGCAGCAGATCGTTCGCGACCGTCAGCGAGGCCGGACCGGCGCCGATGCACGCGACGCGTTTGCCGTTCTTCTGCAGCGGCGCGCGCGGCAGCAGGGCCGTGATGTCCTCGCGATGGTCGGCGGCGACCCGCTTCAGGCGGCAGATCGCGACCGGCTTGTTCTCGATCCGGGTGCGCCGGCAGGCCGGTTCGCACGGGCGGTCGCAGACGCGGCCGAGGATGCCCGGGAAGACATTCGACTCGCGGTTGACCATGTACGCGTCCGTGAAACGGCCCTGCGCGATCAGCCGGATGTACTCCGGCACGTCGGTGTGCGCGGGACACGCCCACTGGCAGTCGACCACCTTGTGAAAGTAGTCGCCACCCCCCGTATCGGTCGGCTCCATGTTTCCTCAGTGACGGGATCGAGCCCGCCCAGCCATGTCAGCCCACATGAAGTATAGGCGCACTGCCGCCGTCACAGCCAATCCCGCAGCCGGTACCACAGCATCGCGAGCGCCAGCGTCGGCCGGCGCAGCAGCAGGCCCCCCGGGAATTCGCGGTGCGGAATGCGCGCGAACACGTCGAAGCGTTCGGCGGTACCGGCGATCGCTTCGGCGATGAGTTCGCCGGCGAATCCCGCGAGCGCCATGCCATGGCCGGAGAAGCCCTGCAGGTAATAGACGTTGGAGGCCAGGCGGCCGAAATCCGGGGCGCGGTTGCGCGTTATGTCGAGCAGGCAGCCCCACGCGTACTCGATGCGCGTGCCCGCGAGCTGCGGAAACACCTGCAGCATGCGCGCGCTGGTCGCCGGGGCGATGCCGCGCAGGTCGATACCCGAATAGTTCACGCGCCCGCCGAACAGCAGGCGGTGGTCGGCAGAGCGACGGAAGTAGTCGAGCACCCAGTTGGTGTCGGCGATCGCCGCGTTGTTGGCGATCAGCGCGCGCGCGCGCTCCGCTCCCAGCGGCTCGGTCGCGACGAGGTAGCTCGCGACACTCAGCAGCCGCCGCCGCAGTGCCGGCACCGTCGCGCCGAGCCACGCGTTGCCGGCAAACAGCAGCTGTGCGCACTCGAGTGTGCCGTGCGCGGTGTGCACCAGCAGCCGCCCGCCCTGCGCGCCGTAGCCCTGCACGGCACTGTCCTCGTGGAAGCGGGCACCGGCCGTACGCGCGGCCGCGGCGAGCCCCAAGGTGTAGCGCAGCGGGTGCAGGTGTCCGCCGTTGCGGTCGTACAGCGCGCCGAGGTAGCGCTCGGATGGCAGCAGCGCACGCAGCGCGGCGCGCTCGATCAGGCTGGTGCCGCCATAGCCATAGCGCCCGGCCAGGGCCTCATGCCAGCGCTGCAGGCCGCGCCAGTGCCGCGGCCGGATCGCGGCCTGCATGAATCCGTCCACCCAGTCGCAGTCGATGGAGTGCGCGGCGATCCGCTCGCGCAGCCGGCGCACCGCTGCCACCGACAGATCCCAGAGTGCGCGCGCATCGGGCTCGCCGACGAGGCGCTCGAGCCGGTCCTGTTCGATCGCGAGTCCGGCGATGATCTGCCCGCCGCTGCGGCCGGAGGCGCCCCAGCCGACGCGTCGCGCCTCGAGCACGGTCACCGCGTAGCCGCGCCCGGCCAGCGCCAGCGCGGCCGAGCATCCCGCCAGTCCGGCCCCGACCACGCAGACATCCGTGCGCGCCGCTCCCTGCAGTCGCGGCTCCGCCGGCGGCAGCACGGTCGTGGCGCTGTAATAACTCTCGACGTGCCCGGATCCGTAGCCCGCTGCCATACCCACTCATGCCAGAAAAGCGGTTTTTTATCAATTGCTTGAATGGAAGCGGGGACTGTGACGCGTAGCCGGTCCCGGACAGCTGCGCGGGACTTTCCGTGGATCGCTATGGTCTAATGATTCACCACTAATGCCCTCCGGTGTCCGGCGTTACTGTATACCCATACAGCATCCGCACCGGACATATCGTTGAATAGCATGACCCGTAATCGACCCGTCATCGGCATTCCGGCGGACCGGCGGATGCTGGGGTCCCAGCCCTGTCACCTGGTGAGCGAGAAATACCTGACCGCCGTGCTGGATGCGGCCGGCGGCCTGCCGCTGATCGTGCCGGCGATCGGTCGCGAGCTGCAGCTCGAAGCGCTGCTCGAGACGCTCGACGGGCTGCTGTTCATGGGCAGTCCCTCGAACGTGGAGCCCCGCCACTACCGCGGCGAGCCGAGCGAGTCCGGCACGCTGCACGACCCGCATCGCGACGAGACCACGCTGCCGCTGATCCCGCGCGCGGTCGCCGCCGGCGTGCCGGTGCTCGGCATCTGCCGCGGCTTCCAGGAGATGAACGTGGCCTTCGGCGGCACGCTGTGGCAGAAGCTGCACGAAGTGCCGGGCTTCCTGGACCACCGTGACGACGAGGCGCTGCCGCTCGAGCAGCAGTACGGGCCGGCGCACGAGGTCACGCTCGAGCCTGGCGGCCTGCTGCACGCGCTCGCCGGCGCTGAACGGGTCATGGTCAATTCGCTGCACGGCCAGGGCGTGCGCGAGCTGGGTGCCGGCCTCGCCGTCGAGGCGCGCGCGCCGGATGGCGTGATCGAGGCGTTCCGGGTCGAGCACGCGCGCAGCTTCGCGCTCGCGACGCAATGGCATCCGGAATGGCGCGTGATGAGCAACCCGTTTTCCCGGGCGCTGTTCGCCGAATTCGGCGCCGCCTGCCGTGCCAGGACCTGAAGGTGAGCCATGCCCAATGAAATCCAGACCTTCTTCCGCGATCACGGGATCTCGGAGGTCGAGGCCATCATTCCCGACATGGCCGGCATAGCGCGCGGCAAGATCATGCCGGCCGAGAAGTTCGCCGAGGACGAGGGCATGCGGCTGCCCGAGAGCATCTTCCTGCAGACCGTGACCGGCGACTACCCGCCCGACACCAGCGAGGCCATGAGCCCGGCGGAAATCGACATCGTGCTCAAGGCCGATCCGCAGACCGTGCGGGTCGTGCCGTGGGCGGCCGAGCCGACCGCGCAGGTGATCCACGACTGTTTCTACTCCGATGGCCGGCGCGTCATGATGGCTCCGCGCCACGTACTGCGCCACGTGCTCGAGCTGTACGCGCAGCGCGGCTGGGAGCCGGTGATCGCGCCGGAGCTCGAGTTCTACCTGATCGAGCCGAACATCGATGCCGACTATCCGCTCAAGCCACCGGTGGGGCGTTCGGGACGCGCCGAGCCCGGGCGCCAGTCCTACAGCATCGCCGCGGTCAACGAATTCGACCCGCTGTTCGACGACATCTACGCGTTCTGCGAGGCGCAGGAGATCGACATCGACACGCTGATCCACGAGGACGGCCCGGCGCAGATGGAGATCAACCTGCTGCACGGCGAGGCGCTCGATCTCGCCGACCAGGCGTTCCTGTTCAAGCGCACGGCGCGCGAGGCGGCGCTGCGCCACAAGATGTACGCGACTTTCATGGCCAAGCCGCACGCGAAGGAGCCCGGCAGCGCCATGCACATCCACCAGAGCATCGTCGACCGGAAGACCCGCAAGAACATCTTCAGCAACCCCGACGGCACGCCGTCCGGGCTGTTCTTCTCGCACATCGCCGGGCTGCAGCGCTACATTCCCGCGGCGATGTCGCTGTTTGCCTCGAACGTGAATTCCTACCGCCGCATGACGCGCTACCTGTCCGCGCCGATCAACGTGCAGTGGGGCTATGACAACCGCACCGCCGGCCTGCGCGTGCCGGTGTCCAACCCCGAGGCGCGGCGGGTCGAGAACCGCGTCGGCGGCGCCGACGCCAACCCCTATATCGCGATCGCGGCCTCGCTCGCCTGCGGCTACCTGGGGATGGTCGAGGGGCTGCAGCCGACCGAGCCGATCTCGGGCAGCGCGCACGACATGCCGCACTCCCTGCCGCGCTCGCTCGACGAGGCGCTCACGCAGCTGCGCGAGTGCGAGCCGCTGCTGCAGATCCTCGGCGAGCCCTTCGTCGCGGCCTACACGATCGTCAAGCAGGCCGAGTACGAGGTGTTCCTGCAGGTCATCAGCTCCTGGGAACGCGAACACCTGCTGCTGAACGTGTGAGGGCGGCCCTCGAGGGTGCTGCGCGGGCTGTTCGGTGCCCGGATTGCCACCCATAATAGGCCGGCGATGGACCTGGAAGGCTGGAGAGGCTCGATGATCATCCGCCGCACGCGGATTGCCGGCGCGGGAGCGCTGCTTGCGACAGTGCTCGCGCTGCTGCTGGGCGCCTGTGCCGGCCCGGCGTCGCCGCCTGGAGCGGGCGCAGCCCCGGCCGCCGGTGCGGGCCCGGCCACGGGCGCGGCGCCGGCCGACGAGGAGAAGCTGCTCAACGTCTACAACTGGTCCGACTACATCGACCCCGCGGTCGTGCCGGCATTCGAGAAGGAATACGGCATCAAGGTCAACTACGACGTATTCGATTCGAACGAGGTGGTCGAGACCAAGCTGCTTGCCGGCAAGACCGGCTATGACGTGGTGGTGCCCTCGGCCTCGTTCATGCAGCGCCAGATCGTGGCCGGCGTGTTCCAGAAGCTCGACAAGACGCAGCTGCCGAACCTGCACAATCTCGATCCGGACATCACCCGCCGCATCGAGGTCTATGACCCGGGCGGCCAGTACGGCGTGAACTACCTGTGGGGCACGTCCGGCATCGGCTACAACGTCGATGCGATCGCCCGGGCGATGCCTGGCGCGCCGGTCGACAGCTTTGCGATGCTGTTCGATCCGCAGGTGGTCCGCAACTTCCAGCAATGCGGCGTGTCGATCCTGGATGCCCCCGACGAGGTCGTCGGCAGCGTGCTGGTGTACCTCGGGCGCAACCCGAACAGCGAGGCCCCCGAGGACCTGAAGGCCGCCGAGCAGGTGCTGCTCGCGATCCGGCCGTACGTGCGCTACATCAATTCCTCGAAGTACATCGAGGATCTCGCCAACGGCGAGATCTGCCTCGCCATGGGCTGGAGCGGGGACATCGGCCAGGCGCGCGCCCGCGCGCGCGACGCGGGCGGCAGCGTCACCATCCGCTACAGCATCGCACGGCAGGGTGCGATCATGTTCTTCGACATGCTCGCGATCCCGGCCGACGCGGTGCACGTCAGGAACGCGCACCTGTTCATCAACTACCTGCTGCGCCCCGACATCGCGGCCCGCAATTCCGGCACCGAGCACTATGCCACCGGCAATGCCGCCGCCTATCCGCTGATCGATCCGGCGGTGCATAACGACCGCAGCATCTACCCGGCGCCCGAGCAGATGGTCCACCTGTACGCGAACCCGGTGCACTCGCTGGCCTACACGCGCGAACTGAACCGGACCTGGACCCGCTTCAAGACCGGTCGATGACAGTACCGATCACGCGGCCACCGCCTGCCGGCCCGGACAGCGACGCCTACGTGCGGCTCGAGAACGTGAGCAAGCACTTCGGGGACTTCGTCGCGGTCAACCAGGTCTCGCTGTCGATCGCGGCGGGGGAGATCTTCTGCCTGCTCGGCGCGTCGGGCTGCGGCAAGACCACGCTGCTGCGCCTGCTGGCCGGGTTCGAGAGCCCGACCGGGGGCCGGCTGCTGCTCGATGGCCAGGACCTGGCCCAGGTTCCGCCGTACGAGCGGCCGGTCAACATGATGTTCCAGTCCTATGCCCTGTTCCCGCACCTGACGGTGGAGCGCAACGTCGCCTTCGGACTCGAGCAGGAGCGGCTGCCGGGAGCGGAGATCCGCCGCCGGGTCGGCGAGATGCTCGAGATCGTCAAGATGACGCCGTACGCGCGTCGCAAGCCGCACCAGCTCTCCGGGGGCCAGCGCCAGCGCGTGGCGCTGGCGCGCGCGCTGGTGAAGCGGCCGAAGCTGCTGCTGCTGGATGAGCCGCTCGGGGCGCTCGACCGCAAGCTGCGCGAGCACACGCAGTTCGAGCTGCTCAACATCCAGCAGCAGCTCGGGGTCACCTTCGTGGTCGTGACGCACGATCAGGAGGAAGCGATGACGCTCGCGACCCGCATCGGCGTGATGGAGCGCGGCGAGATCGTGCAGATCGGCACGCCGCGGCAGATCTACGAATTCCCGGCCTCGCGCTACGTCGCGGATTTCGTCGGTTCGGTGAACCTGTTCGACGGCACGCTGATCGAGGATGAGCCGGATTACGTCCGGGTGCACTGCCCGGAACTGCCGGCGCCGGTGCTGATCGACCACGGCATCAGCGCCGCGCCCAACGCGGCCGTCTGGGTGGCGGTGCGCCCCGAGAAGATCACGCTGCAGCAGGACGCCGGCGGGGGCGGCGACAACTGGGCGCGGGGCGTGATCCGCGAGATCGCCTACCTCGGGGACTGGTCGGTGTTCCTGGTGCGGCTGGAATCCGGGCGCGAGGTACGCGCCACGCTCGCGAACCAGAGCCGCAAGGCCGAGGAGAACCTGCAGCGCGACATGCCGGTGTACTTGAGCTGGGACGCGAGCAGCCCGGTGGTGGGGACCGACTGATGGCGAGCCGCCACTGGGGCCGCCGGACCGTGCTCGGGGTGCCGCTGCTGTGGCTGCTGCTGTTCTTCGTCGCGCCGTTCCTGATCGTACTGAAGATCTCGTTCTCCGAAGCGCTGCTGGCGATGCCGCCGTATGCGCCGCTGCTGCAATGGACGCGCGCGGGCGCACTCGCGATCCAGGTGCACTATGCGAACTACCATTTCCTGTTCACCGACTCGCTGTACGCCGCGGCCTACCTCTATTCACTCAAGGTGGCGCTGATATCGACCCTGCTGTGCCTGTGCCTGGCCTATCCGATGGCCCTCGGCATCGCCCGCGCCGGCGCACGCGCGCGCAACGTGCTGCTGATGCTGGTGGTGCTGCCGTTCTGGACCTCGTTCCTGCTGCGGGTCTACGCCTGGATCGGACTGCTCAAGAATGACGGCCTGATCAACCAGGTGCTGCTGGCGTTGCACCTGACCGGTGCGCCGATCCCGATGGTCAACACCAGTTTTGCGGTCTACGTCGGCATCGTCTACTCGTACCTGCCGTTCATGGTGCTGCCGCTGTACGCGAACCTGGAGAAGCACGACCCGACGCTGCTCGAGGCGGCGGCCGACCTGGGCGCCGCGCCATGGCGCGCGTTCCTGCGCATCACGCTGCCGTTGTCGATGCCGGGCATCATGGCCGGCTCGCTGCTGGTATTCATCCCGGCGGTCGGCGAGTACGTGATTCCGACGCTACTCGGGCCGGCCGACCAGCTGATGATCGGGCGCGTGCTGTCGGACGAGTTCTTCGAGAACCGTGACTGGCCGGTCGCGAGCGCGGTCGCGATCCTGATGCTGCTGCTGCTGGTGGTGCCGATCGTGATCTTCCAGCGCTACCAGCACCGCGAACTGGAGCTCGATTCTTGAGCCCGCACCGCCGCCTGCTGGTGCCCGCGATGATGGCGCTCGGCTTCGCATTCCTGTACCTGCCGATCCTGTCGATGATCGTGTATTCGTTCAACAGCTCGCGGCTGGTCACCGTCTGGGACCCGGTCCACTCCCCGACGCTGAAGTGGTACACCGAGCTGTTCCACAACCGGCAGATCCTGGATGCCGCGGCGCTCTCGATCCGGATCGCCGCGATGAACGCCACCGGGGCCGTGATCCTCGGCACCATGGCCGGCATGGCGCTGGCCCGGTTCCGCAACCTGCCGCTGCGCGGAGTGCTCGGTGCGCTGACCACCGCGCCGCTGGTGCTGCCCGAGATCATCACCGGCCTGTCCCTGCTGCTGCTGTTCGTGTCGCTGGAACAGGTCACCGGCTGGCCGCACCGGCGCGGCGTCACGACGATCACGATCGCCCACATCACCTTCTCGCTGTCCTACGTCAGCGTGATCGTGCAGGCACGGCTGGCGGGCTTCGACGGCTCGCTCGAGGAGGCGGCGCTGGATCTCGGGGCGCGTCCGGCCACGGTGTTCCGCCGGATCACGCTGCCGCTGATCATGCCGGCGATCGTCTCCGGCTGGCTGCTGTCCTTCACGCTGTCGTGGGATGACGTGGTGATATCGCAGTTCGTCGCGGGGCCCGGTTCCAGCACGCTGCCGATGGTCATCTTCTCCAAGGTGCGGCTGGGCGTGAGTCCGGACGTGAATGCGCTCGCGACGCTGATGGTGCTGATCGTGGCGAGCGGCGTCCTGGTCTCCACGCTGTGGCTGCAGCGGCGCGGACGGCGCCTCGAGCTCGAAGCGCGCCAGGGCCTGGTTCCGGACGCGACCGCCTAGGGCGCCCGGCGCCGGTCTTCGATGACGGTGCCGAGCTGCAGCACTTCATCCTCGTGGGCCGCGTCGCGGCTGCGTTCCTCGAGCGCATCCCGGTACCATTCCCGCATCGCCGGCACGGCCAGCAGGCGCGTGGCGTAGGCCGAGGCCTGCGCATCCATCGCCAGGCCGTAGGTCTGGATCCGGAACGCCACCGGCGCGAAGAACGCGTCCACGGCCGTGAAGCGCGTGCCGCACAGGAACGGACCGCCGAAGCGCTGCAGGCCGTCGTTCCATAGCGTGCCGATGCGACCGACGTCGCGCGCGAGCGCGGCCGGATATTCCTTCAGCCGCACGCGGATGCCGCAGTTCATCGAGCAGCGGCTGCGCAGTTCGCTGAATCCGGAATGCATCTCCGCGGCAGCCGAACGGGCCCAGGCCCGGATCTTCGCTTCCGGCGGCCAGACCTCGCCATGCCGTTCGGCCAGGTACTCGACGATCGCGAGCGAGTCCCAGATCGCGACGCCGGCATCGATCAGGCACGGCACCTTGCCGCTCGGGGAAAGCTTGCGGTATTCCTGCCAGCGCGCCGCGTCGTGGAATGGCACCAGCCGCTCCTCGAACCCGATGGCGAGCTCCCGCATCAGCAGCCACGGCCGCAGCGACCACGAGGAATAATTCTTGTTGGCAATATAGAGCTGGTACATGGAGCGCATTACATCACAGGCCACCGGCTCACAGGCCGCCGCCGGCGGGGACGCGCGTGTGCTATCGTCGTCCAGGATCGGATCTTCGTGCTGTCGCAATTCATGAATCAACCTGGCTAGCATGCAAAGGATTCTCCTGGGGCTGGATGTCGGCGGCTCGTCGATCAAGGCGGGGCTGGTCGACGTCGGGCGCGGCGCGCTCACCACGCCGCTCAAGTCGGTGCCGACACCGCTGCCCGCGACGCCGCAGGCGGTACTGGAGACCTGTGCCGCCATCGATCGGGATCTGGGTGGTGCCGGCACCATCGGACTGGCCTTTCCCGCGGTAGTGCGGGGCGGGCGGGCGCGCACCGCCGCCAATGTCGACCACTCCTGGATCGGCTGCGCCGGCGGCGAAGTGCTCGCGCGGCTGACCGGGCGGCCGGTCGTGTTCATCAACGATGCCGGCGCGGCCGGCATCGCCGAGATCGATGCCGGGGCGGGCAAGGGCGTGCACGGAGTCGTGATGCTGCTGACCTTCGGTACCGGGATCGGCTCGGCGCTGTTCCTCGACGGCCAGCTGGTGCCCAACACCGAGCTCGGGCACCTCGAGTTCCATGGCCGCGACGCGGAGCTCACCGCCTCGGCGCGCGTGCGCACCGAGGAGCGGCTCGACTGGCCGGCCTGGTGCGCGCGGGTCAACGACTACCTGGCCAGGCTGCACGCGCTGTTCTGGCCTGACCTGTTCATCATCGGCGGCTCGATCAGCGAGGATTTCGGCCAGTTCGGCCACCTGCTCGAATCGCCGGCCGAGATCCGCCGCGCGACGTACGGCGCGCAGGCCGGCGTCGTCGGTGCGGCGTTCGCCGCCGCGCGGGGCCTGCAGCGCTAGCCGCGCGTCCATGGTGCCGCGCAGCCGCCTGCCGCACGTCGGCACGACCATTTTCCAGCTCATGTCGGAACTCGCCCGGCAGCACGACGCGGTCAATCTCGGCCAGGGGTTCCCGGACTACCCGATCGATCCGCGCCTGACCGAACTGGTCGCGGAAGCGATGCGCGCCGGCTACAACCAGTACGCGCCGATGATCGGTGTCGAGGCACTGCGCGCGCAGATCGCAGCCCGGTTCGCGCGCCGGTACGGCCTGGCGGTGGATCCGGAGCGCGAGATCACGGTGACGATCGGCGCGACCGAGGCGATCTTCTCGGCGGTACAGGCGCTCATCGGCCCCGGGGACGAGGCCATCGTGTTCGACCCGGCGTACGATTCCTACGAGCCGGCGGTGCTGCTCGCCGGCGGCCGCTGCGTGCACCTGCCGCTCGCGCCACCGCAATTCGCCTACGACTGGCAGCGGGTGCGCGCGGCCGTGACGGCGCGTACCCGGCTGATCATCATCAACTCCCCGCTCAATCCCGCCTGCACCTGCATCGGCGAGCAGGACCTGCGCGAGCTCGAACGGCTGCTCGAGGAGCGCGACCTCGCGCTGATCGCCGATGAAGTCTACGAACAGGTGGTATTCGACGGCGCGCTCCATCACAGCGTGCTGAAGTTCCCCGCGCTGCGCGCGCGCAGCGTCGTGGTCTACTCCTTCGGCAAGACCCTGCATGCCACCGGCCTGCGGGTCGGCTATGCCGTGGCGCCGCCGGCCTTGAGCGCCGAACTGCGCAAGGTGCATCAGTTCAACACCTTCACCGTGCCGCATGCACTGCAGGTCGCGGTGGCGGGCTACCTGGCCGAGCGGCCCGACTGTGGCGCGGACCTCGGCGCCTTCTTCACCGCCAGGCGCGACCGGCTCGGTGCGCTGCTGGCCGGTGGCGACTTCGCGCTGCTGCCCTCGCGGGGCACGTACTTCCAGCTGATCGACTATCGCGCCCTGAGCAGTGCCAGCGACATCGAGTTCGCCGACCGGCTGGTGCGCGAAGCCGGCGTCGCCGCGATCCCGCTGTCGGTGTTCTACCGGCAGCCGCCGCGCATGACGCTGCTGCGGCTCTGTTTCGCGAAGCGCGAGGAGACGCTGGTCGAAGGCGCGGCGCGACTGCTGGCGTTCGCGCGCCGCGCGAGCGGAGCGATGGCGTGAAGGATCCCACGCTGGTGAACCATCCGCCCGGCGTTGCGCTGCCGGCCGACAATCACCCGGTCGTGGCGCCGATCTACCAGACCGTCAAGTTCGAGTTCGACACGCTGGCGCAGACCGAGGCCCTGCTGCGGCGGGAGCGGCCCGGTTTCTTCTACCAGCGTGCCTCCAATCCGACCAACCGGCAGCTCGAGCTGACGCTGGCCGCGCTGCAGCGGCGCGAGGACGCGATCGTGTGCGCCTCGGGTGTCGGCGCGATCGCCGGCGCGCTGCTGGCCCTGACCCGTGCCGGCGATCACGTGCTGTGCTTCCTGGAATGCTACGGGCCGACACGAGCGTTGATCCGGCGCACGCTCGGCCGTTTCGGCGTCACCCACAGCCTGCTGTCGATCCAGGACCTCGACGGCATCGCGCGCGTGCTCGCGAGCCGGCCGACGCGCCTGGTCGTGTTCGAGAGTCCGACCAATCCGATCAACCGGGTCGCCGATATCGCCGCGATCACGCGGCTGGCTCGGGCCCATGGCGCGCAGACGCTGCTCGACAACACCTGCGCCGGTCCCCACCAGCACGGTCAGTTCGACGTCGACTACTACGTGCACAGCCTGACCAAGTACGTCGCCGGGCATGGCGACGTGATGGGTGGCGCGGTGATCGCCGATGCGCCGCTGATCGCGGCGCTACGATCCGAGTTCATCGTGCTCGGCGGCGTACTCGATCCGCATGCGGCGTTCCTGGTGCAGCGCGGCCTCAAGACCTACCCGTTGCGCTATCGCGCCCATTCCGAGGGTGCGCAGCGGATCGCCGAATTCCTGGACCGGCATCCGGCGGTCGCGCGCACGCACTATCCGGGACTGCCCGGGGATCCGGGCCATGCGCTGGCGCGCGCGCAGATGAGCGACTTCGGGGGGCTGCTCAGCTTCGATCTGCGCGGTGGCGGCGCAGCGGCGCAGCGCTGTGCCGAGGCCCTGCGGCTGTTCGCGCTGACGCCGAGTCTCGGGTCGACCGAGTCGCTGGTGATGCCGCGCCAGCTGCTCGGCAGCCGCGATCTCGACGCGGCCCAACACGTGGAGGCCGGCCTGGCCGAGGGCACGGTGCGGCTGTCGATCGGGCTCGAGGACGTCGACGAGCTGCTCGCCGACCTCGCGCAGGCGCTCGCAACCCGCGGCTAGAGGTTGCGGATCAGCGCGTCGCCGAACTCACTGCACTTGACCTTGGTCGCACCGTCCATCAGGCGCGCGAAATCGTAGGTCACGATCTTCTGCCCGATGGTGCGGTCCATCGAGCCGATGATCGCGTCGGCCGCCTCGGTCCACCCCATGTAGCGCAGCATCATCTCGCCGGAGAGGATCACCGAACCGGGATTGACCTGGTCGAGGTCGGCGTATTTCGGCGCCGTGCCGTGGGTCGCCTCGAAGACGGCGTGGCCGGTCAGGTAGTTGATGTTGGCGCCGGGGGCGATGCCGATGCCGCCGACCTGCGCCGCCAGCGCATCGGAGAGGTAGTCGCCGTTGAGGTTCATCGTGGCGACCACGTCGAACTCGTCGGCACGCGTGAGCACCTGCTGCAGCGTGATGTCCGCGATCGCGTCCTTGATCAGCAGCTTGCCGGCGGCGAGCGCCGCGGCCTGCTCGGCGTTCGCGGCCTGCTCGCCGCGCGCCGCCTTGGTGCGCTCCCACTGCTGCCAGGTGTAGACGCGATCGGCGAAGTCGCGCTCCGCGAGCGCGTAGGCCCAGGCCCGGAACGAGCCTTCCGTGTACTTCAGGATGTTGCCCTTGTGCACGATCGTCACGCTCTTGCGACCGGTGGCGAGGGCGTACTCGATCGCCGAGCGGAACAGGCGCTCGGTACCCTCGATCGACACGTTCTTGATGCCGATGCCGCTGGTGGCCGGGAAGCGGATGCGGGCGTAATGCTTCGGGAAGCGCTCCTTCAGCAGCGCGAGGAACACCCGGTTGTCCTCGGTGCCTTCCTCGAATTCGATACCCGAGTACAGGTCCTCGGTGTTCTCGCGGAAGATCACCATGTCGACCTTCTCCGGCGCCTTGACCGGGGAGGGCACGCCCTTGAACCAGCGCACCGGCCGCAGGCAGACGTACAGGTCGAGCAGCTGGCGCAGCGCCACGTTCAGCGAGCGGATGCCGCCGCCGACCGGCGTGGTCAGCGGTCCCTTGATCGACACCAGGTACTCGCGGCAGGCCGCCACGGTCTCATCCGGCAGCCAGCTCTTGAACGCGTTGAAGGACTTCTCGCCGGCGTAGATCTCCATCCAGGCGATCTGCCGCCGGCCACCGTAGGCCTTCGCCACCGCGGCGTCGAGCACGCGTACGCTGGCGCGCCAGATGTCGCGCCCGGTGCCGTCACCCTCGATGTACGGAATGATGGGCCGGTCCGGGACCGAGAGTCTGCGATCGCGGATCGTGATCTTCTGCCCTCCGGCGGGCACGACGGGCACGGGGGAGGTCGGGTTGGGATTGCTCATGCGGCGTCTCGGTCCTGGGGAGCTTCAATGCGGCGCAGATGCTAGCACAGCGGCTCCCGGCGCGGCCGGCTGCGGCTAGAATCGGCGCCATGGTCGACACCCTGAAGGGCACGCCGCAGCGCGACGGATTCTGGATGCCGGCGGAGTTCGAAGCGCACGCGGGCTGCTGGATGCTCTGGCCTTGCCGACCGGACAACTGGCGGCGGGACGCCGGGCCCGCCCAGCGCGCATTCGCGCTGGTCGCCGCGGCGATCGCGCGCTGCGAACCGGTCACGGTCGGCGCCTCCCCGGCGCAGTACGCGCTCGCCCGCGCCGCAGCTGCCCGCACGCGTGCGCGTGATCGAGCTCTCCAGCAATGATGCGTGGATGCGCGACGTCGGCCCGAGCTTCCTGGTCGACGGGCGCGGCGGACTGCGCGGCGTGCACTGGCGCTTCAATGCCTGGGGCGGCATCTACCGGGATGTCGAGCGGGATGCGACCGTGGCGCAGAAGGTACTGGAGCTCGAAGCAGCAGCGCGCTACTGCGCGCCGATGATCAACGAGGGCGGCGCGTTCCACGTCGATGGCCAGGGCACGCTGCTGCTGACCGAGCAGTGCCTGCTCAACCCCAACCGCAATCCGGCCCTGAGCCGCGCGCGCATCGAACAGCTGCTGCACCGCTATCTCGGGACCCGCTGCGCGATCTGGCTCGGCGCCGGTGTCGTCGACGACGAGACCAGCGGTCACGTGGACAATCTCGCCTGCTTTGCCCGGCCCGGCGAGGTGTGTCTCACCTGGTGCGATGACGTGCGCGATCCGCAGTACCGTGTGTCCCGCGATGCACTGGAGCGGCTCGCCGCCGCGCGGGATGCGCGCGGCCGACGCCTCAAGGTCCACCTGCTGCCGAGCCCGGGACCGCTGTACATGACCGCGCGCGAGGCCCGCGGCATCCAGGCGCGGCGCGGCACCCGCAGGCTGCGCGCCGGGCAACGCCTGGCCGCGAGCTACGTCAACTACTATCCGGCCAATGGCGCGCTGGTGCTGCCGCTGCTCGATGCGCGCACCGATGGGGCTGCGCGGCGCGCCCTGCAGCGCGTGTTCCCGCGCCGGCGCATCATCGGCGTGCCGGCCCGCGAGATCCTGCTGGGCGGCGGCAACATCCACTGCATCACGCAGCAGCAGCCGGCGCGGCGCACTGCGCCGGGCCGGGTGGGGCGGCGGTGAAGCGGTTCAGCGAACTGCTGCGCGTGGCCCCCGGAACGCGGCCACGGCTGGCCGACGCCGACGCCGGGCGGCGCTTCGGCTGGCAGGAGGACGCTGCGCACGCGCAGCTCCTGGAATTGAAGGCACGGCTGAATACGCTGCAGCACCGCCTGATCGTCGATGGCCGGTTCGGCCTGCTGATCGTGCTGCAGGCGATCGATGGCGGGGGCAAGGACAGCACCGTGCATCACGTGATTTCGGCATTCAACCCGCAGGGTTGCACGGTCAGTGCGTTCAAGACCCCGAGCCTCGAGGAACAGCGGCACGACTACCTGTGGCGCGTGCACGCCCGTGTTCCGGCGCGCGGGGAGATCGGCGTGTTCAACCGCTCCCACTACGAAGAAGTGCTGATCGCGCGGGTCGACGCGCTGGTCGAATCCCGGGTCTGGCGTGCGCGCTATGAGCAGATCAACGCCTTCGAGGCCATGCTGCACGCCTCGGACATCAGGGTGCTGAAGTTCTTCCTGCACATCAGCCGGGCGGAGCAGCGGCGGCGCTTCGAGGAGCGCGTGCGCGATCGCGCCAAGAACTGGAAGTTCGACCCGGACGATCTGCGCAAGCGCGGGCAGTGGCAGGCCTACCGGCGCGCCTTCCAGGACATGCTGGCCCGCTGCAGCACTCGCGACGCGCCGTGGTACGCCGTGCCGGCCGATCACCGGTGGCTGCGCAACCTCGCGGTCGCGCAGATCATCACCGATGCGCTCGAGGCGCTGCCGTTGCGTCTGCCGCCGCCGCCCTTCGATCCGAAACGGCTGCGGATCCGCTGAGATCACTGCAGCGCGGCGAACTCCCGTTGTGCATCCGCGAGCCACTGCTGCTGCATCCTGCGGTAGTGCCGTGGCGCGAGGCGGGCATGATCGAGCAGCTCGCGCAGCACGCGCCGCGCGTCCTCCTGGCGGCCGAGCGTGCGCAGGAACTGCGCATAGCGCAGCGGAGCCTCGGCGCCGGCGTAGTAGCCGACCAGCGTCGCGTATTCCTCGAGCGCGCGCTCACGCTGTCCTTCGGCTTCGAGGGCCCGGGCGTAGAGCAGGTGTCCTTCCGGCGAGCGGAACTCCGGATTCTGTGCGATCAGCCGGTCGAGCGTGGCGCGGGCCTCCCCGAAGGCGCCGAGCCCGAACTGCGCGCGCGCCAGCCCCAGCAGCAGGTTCGGATCCGACTCGTACAGCCCGGTCAGGGCCTGCTGGTACACCGCGACCGCCTCGCCGGCGCGTCCCTGGCGCGTGAGTTCGTCCGCGTAGCGCTGTCGGCTCGCGACGTCGCCGGTGTGGCGGGCCTCGGCCTCGAAGCGGCGCAGGTCCTGCTCGGGATCCAGTGCCCGCCGCACGCCGCGCACGGCGCGCCGCGTGCCTCGATTGTTGAACAGTCCCGGTAGGATCTCGACCAGCACATAGGCGATCGGGCCCGCGGCCGGCAGCAGCGCGATCGCCCATATCCACAGCGTATTCCGCCCGGTGCGGATGCAGTGAATGATCAGCAGCACCTGGACGACGATCGAAATGATGAATGCCGTGCTCATGCGCCCGAAGCTTAATGGCTGTCCCCGGGACGCGCTAGAATCTCCGTCGCAGCTTCCGCCTGCAGCGCACGCATGCCCATCGCCAGAACCATCATCCTCACTGCGCTGTTGCTGTGCGTCGGCACGGCCCGGGCCCTGGAGCCGGCGCAGCCGCATGCGGATGCCGGCATCGGCTCGAGCGGCCGGCTGCGCATCGGGGTGGTGCTCTCCGGCGGCGGTGCCCGCGGCGCCGCGCACATCGGCGTGCTGCGGGTGCTCGAGCAGCTGCACGTGCCCATCGATGCGATCGCCGGTACCAGCATGGGCGCCGTCGTCGGCGGCCTGTACGCCAGCGGCATGTCGGCGGCGGAGATCGAAGCAGCCATGGCGTCGCTCGACTGGCAGGCCGCATTTCGCGACCGGCCCGCGCGCACCGAGCTGGCCTTCCGGCGCAAGGAGGAGGACCGTCAGTTCCTCGTGAACCTGCCGATCGGCATCCGCGGCAAGCAGCTGCTGATCCCGAAGGGCCTGGTGCAGGGCCAGCAGCTGCTCGAGACCCTGCGCCGACTCACGCTGCCGGTCGCCACGCTCGGTGACTTCGATCAGCTGCCGACACCGTTTCGCGCGGTGGCGACCGATCTCGAGACCGGTGCTGCCGTGGTGCTGCGCGACGGCGACCTGGTCACTTCGATGCGCGCCAGCATGTCGGTGCCCGGCGTGTTCGCCCCGGTCGAGTATCGCAACCAGCTGCTGGTCGACGGCGGCCTGGCCGAGAACCTGCCGATCGACGTCGCGCGCACGATGGGAGTCGACGTGCTGATCGTGTCGGACGCCGACTATCCGTTGCAGACTCGCAAGAACCTGGAGTCCCTGCCGAGCATCACGAACCAGATGATCGGTATCCTGCTGCGCAAGGACTCCGACCGCCAGCTGCGCACCCTGGGTGCGCGCGACGTCCTCATCAGCCTGCAGCTCGGAGACTTCTCGTCCTACGATTTCGTCAATACGCCGAAGATCGTCGGCGCCGGCGAGCAGGCGGCCGGTGCGGTGGCCGAGCGGCTGCGCGCACTCGCCCTGCCGGACGCCGACTACCAGAGCTATCTCGCCAACCGCGCGGCGCGGCGCACCGGATTGCCACGCATCGATTTCGTCCGCGTGGAGCCGGACGCGGCGCAGTACCGGCGCCTGATCGACGGCCGTTTCGGTCAGTTCGTCGGCCACGACGTGGAGCCGGATGCGCTGCAGCGCCAGGTCAACGCGCTGTACGGGCTCGGGTACATGGAGAGCCTCGACTACCACCTGGTGCCGGACCCCGCCGGCGCATTCGGGCTCGACATCGATGCCCACCGCAACTCCTGGGGCCCGAACTACCTGCGCTTCGGCGTCGAACTCCAGGACGACTTCCAGGGCAACACCAGCTTCAACGCCGCCGGTCGGGTGATCTTCACCGAACTCAACGCGCTCGGTGCCGAATCGGTCTGGGACCTGCAGGTCGGCACCGCGCCGCGGCTGGCCACCGAGTTCTACCAGCCCCTGACCGTCGATGGACCGTATTTCGTCGCCCCGCACCTGCAGGTCGAGGCCCACGATGTGGCGCAGATCGAGAACAACCGGCAGGTCGGCAACTTCCGCGTGCGCAGCGTCGACTACGGGCTCGACCTCGGCCGGGAATTCGGCAACTGGGGCGAGGCGCGGGTCGGCACGCTCGTGAGCCAGGGTACGTCGCGCGTGAGCATCGGCGACGTCAGCGCTCCCGGGACCACCTTCGACGTGCGCGACGCGTTCCTGAGTTTCAGCTACGACCAGCTCGACCGCGCGAACTTTCCGCACTCCGGGGAAGCGCTGACCGCGCAGCTCACGCTCAACAGCAGCGGCAAGGTCGGCGTCGGCGAGGGCACCGACCAGTTCACGTTCGACTGGCGTGCCGCGCACTCCTGGGCGCGCAACACGCTGGTCGCCTGGGTGTCGAGCGGCAGCACGATCGGCGGCAGCCAGAGCGACGTGTCGAGCTATTTTCCGCTCGGCGGCTTCCTGAACCTTTCCGGCGTGCACGCCGCAACCCTCGCGGGCCCGCAGTTCGCGATCGCGCGGCTCATCTACCTGCGCAACGTCGGCAATGGCGGCGAAGGAGTGCTGGACGTGCCCGCCTATGTCGGGATGTCATTCGAGGACGGCAACGTATGGTCGAGCCGCCGGCAGATCAGCCTGGGGTCGACCCACCAGGACATGTCGCTGTTCTTCGGCGCCGACACCTACATCGGACCGGCCTACCTTGCCATCGGCTACGATACCAGCGGGTCCACCGAGTTCTACCTGGTGCTGGGCCACAGCTTCTAGTCGCCGCGGCTGAGGGCTAGAGGCCGGGGCTGAGCGCTACAGGCCGCGGCTGACGGCGAGGTTCTCGACCTTCTGGAACACCAGCGCGGGCTTGTCGCCGATGCGCGAGTACTCGTGCCGGCGGCTCATGTCCGCGAGCGCGGCGTCCCGCTCCGCGGCGCTGGCGAACCAGTGCTCGCGGTGCCATTGGGCGCCCATGATCTTGCAAAACGGGTCGCCCGGCGGAAGACTGACCCGGAGCCCGTAGGGCTTGGGGACCGGATGGTCCGGGCCGGTGAAGTTCTGCGGTTGTGAAATGCCGGTCATAGCGCTGTGGCGATTCTAACCGCGTCGCAGTCCATCAGCACGAGGGCGAACCCATGAAAGTACCTGACACCCATTTCGTGAATGGCCATCGCATCCAGCCGCCCTTCCCGGCGGGGCTGGAACGGGCCGTATTCGGGCTGGGCTGCTTCTGGGGTGCGGAGAAGGCGTTCTGGAAGCTCCCCGGCGTGTATTCGACCGCCGTCGGCTACGCGGGCGGCACCGTGCCGGACCCGGATTACCGCCTGGTCTGCACCGGGCGCACCGGGCACGCCGAGGTCGTCCTGGTGCTGTTCGATCCCGCCAAGATCGCGTACGAGGATCTGCTGCGCGTGTTCTGGGAATCGCACGATCCGACCCAGGGCAATCGCCAGGGCAACGACGTCGGAACCCAATACCGCTCGGTAATCTACGTGCATGGCGAGGCGCAGCGCGCCGCCGCGGAGTTCTCCAGGCGCGTCTACCAGCAGGCACTCACGCAGGCACATCGTGGAACCATTACCACCGAGATCCGCGAGGCGCCGCCGTTCTACTACGCCGAGGACTATCACCAGCAGTACCTGGCGAAGAATCCCGACGGCTACTGCGGGCTCGGGGGCTGCGGAGTTCCCTTCAAACTCGCGGAGTTACCGGTGGGAGAAAAGGCGTAGCCGACGCTTGGCAGAGGGTTCCGGCGGGAAATCGGCCGGTTAGCGGCGTTCGTGATTGAGCCGCTACGTGGCCCCGCAGGAAAATCCGGGCTGGCTGCGGCACTGAAGTCTACCGGAAGTCTACCGGGAGGCCACAAACTGAAATTTGGTGACTCGATGAATGCGAGAGAATTGCGGCCAGACGAGCGGAAGCGACTGATTCTGTTTGCTAGCCTAATAGTTCTCCCATTTGTCATTGGCTGGGTGGCTTCCCAGTTTACGGGCCGCCCTTCGCGGCTGTTCTCTGGGCCGATACTGTTTTCGGAGATGGTCCTCTATCTCGTGTATGAGTTGATGGACGATCTCAAATTCGGACGCGTGACCGCCGAGCGATATGGTCACCGGAAAACTTACACTCGAAGCCGCGCGCCGGTCGGATATTGGCTCGTGATCGCGTTTTACGTGGCGGCTTTGGCCATGTTCGCATGGTTCGATTGGCGATTTCTGGTGAGGCTTTTCGCGGCCTTCTCGTAATCCGTGTCGCGCAACATCATCCGCATGCGCTCGCGCATTGATGTTAGCGGGTTCTTGACGGATAGTAATGCGGCGCGTTAGTATACATGAGTGATCAAATCATTCCGGGGCAAGGAGACCGAGAGGGTTTGGAGTCGCGAGTACTCCAAGCGGCTGCCACGCGACATTCAAGAACGTGCGCTGATGAAGCTGCAGCAGTTGAACGCAGCTGGAGATCTGAAGGACCTTGCCATTCCAAGCTCGAATCAGCTCGAGGCACTTAAGGGTGACCGCAAGGGCGATTACAGCATCCGGATCAACAAGCAGTGGCGGATCTGTTTCAAGTGGCGTGACGGTCACGCCCTTGACGTCGAGATTGTCGATTATCACTAGGCGGGAACAGGGTTATGGCAGCGCGAAAGATCAAGCTTACTCACCCGGGCAAAATTCTCCGGGAGGAGTTCTTGGAGCCGGTAGGCCTTAGTGCGTATGCACTGGCCAAGGCCCTGGACGTTCCGCTGCCTCGCGTGAACGACATCGTGCGGGAGAAGCGCGCGATCTCGCCGGAAATGGCCGTGCTGCTGTCTGCGTATTTCGGCACATCCGATGGCTATTGGATCAATTTGCAGGGGCACTTCGACCTGGAAATGGCCAAGGACAAGGTCGGCAAGCAGGCGGCCCGGATCAGCCCTCATCCTCACGGCGCCGACGGTAGCTTGCAGCCTGTCTGAGACCGTCGGTGGTCTACCGGTGGAACGACGGCGACGTCTACCGGAAGTCGACCGAGCGGTGGTGCGAGCCGATGTAACCCCGTGGCTTCCGTGGGATTTCCGCGCATCGGGCGTACTATCACCAGCAGTACCTCGCGAAGAATCCGAACGGGTACTGCGGGATCGGGGGGTGCGGAGTTCCCTTCAAACTCGCGGAGTTACCGGTGGGGGAGAAGGCGTAATAGTTGGTTACACCGAGGGTTCTCGCGTGGAAGCCAGAGGGTTACCAGTTGGCCAGCGTCGAGCATCCGCGTATTTCTGCAGGAAAACGCCAGCTGATTTCGGCGTCGACGTCTACCGGAAGTCTACCGGTGATGCTGGTCCTAGGAAAGTCCGCGGCGAAGACTTCGAGTGGCGATTGCGGTAGCTACGTAATGTAGCTACAATGTTCCATGTTCGCGTGGGACGAGACGAAGCGATTAGCGAATCTGCGTAAGCACGGCATCGATTTTCGCGACGCACCCAAGATCTTTCGTGGGTTCACGCTCACGGCAGAGGACGATCGGGAATCCTACGGTGAGCGGCGTTTTGTGACGCTGGGACTGCTTGAGGATCAAATCGTATCGGTTGCCCATACTGAGCGTGGCGAGGACATTCGGATCATCTCGATTCGTAAGGCTACAAAATATGAAGCGCGCTTCTACTTCTCGCAAATCACAGACTGACCTGCGTCGTGTACGGCGCACGACTGATGCGACCATGGTCAGGGACGGTGATGCACCGGAGTGGACACCGGAAATGTTCGCTCGTACGGTAGCGCGCAAGGGATTGAAACCCGTGACCAAGAAGGCGCTGCTTTCGCTCCGCGTCGACTCGGACGTCGTCGCGTGGTTCAAATCGCAAGGCGCCGGCTACCAGTCGCGGATGAACGCTTTGCTTCGAGCCTATATGGAAGCCCACAGGTGACGATGAGTTGCCGCGGACTCGCCGCTATGGCAGCAATCGGTTTGCTGCTGGTATCTGTGGGGCGCCTCGGCGCAACGGAGTCTAATGTGCAGGCGCCTACCGCTACCATTGAAGAGTTCGTACATACGCAACGGGCAAAGGTCTGCGGAACGAGTGACGTCCAGGCGAGGGCATCCACAATTCAGCCAGTGAGGATCAGTGGGGATTCTGGTGCTGAATTCATAGTCCAACCACGCGATAACTGCCTTTGTGCGCCCACAGGCAATTGCAAAGTGTGGGTTCTGGCTCCCGAAAAGAACGGCTTTAGGGTGCTGCTTACAGGTTCTCGCGTCCAAGACTTCCGGGTCTTGAGCACGGTCGGACGAGGGCATCCCGATCTTGAACTCTCAGCGCACGATTCCGCGACCGAGAGCATCCATTGGAGGTATCACTTCGACGGTGTGAGGTATCGAAAGTCCACTTGCGCGATTTGGCGCTATGCCGACCGCAATGACCCAGAGCGCGTGCTCGACACACCGCAGATTTCAAATTGTTCAGGCTGATCCACCTAACGTCGACGTCGCTGCGCAGTATGGGAACGGCGACGTTTAAGCGCCGCGGGTTCGTGTTCGTCTACCGCCGGTACGACGTTGACGTCGACTGAAAGTCGACCGGTAGAGGCCAGTCGCGTCGGTAACTGCGGGGATTCCGTGGGATTTGCAACTTCAGGGGAGACTATCACCAGCAGTACCTCGCGAAGAATCCCGACGGCTACTGCGGGCTCGGAGGCTGTGGAGTTGCCTTCAAGCCCGCGGAGTTACCGGTGGGGGAGAAGGCGTAGGCGCTGGTTAGCCGAGGGTTCTCGCAGGGAATCAGAGTGTTAGCAGCTGACGGTGTCGAGCATCCACGTATTTCTGCAGGAAAACGCCAGCTGATTTCGGCGTCCAAGTCTACCGGAAGTCTACCGGCGATCTGGTCCTAGGAGAGTCCGCGGCGAAGGGCCTGGTCTTGCATTCTCCATGAGTATGCGCATACAATGCGCATGAGAAGTCACCATGAAACACGGTTACAAAGTGGAAGCACGAAAGCGCCCGGTCAATCTGACTTTGAACGAGGACTTGGTGCAACAGGCTAAGGGCATGACCGATAACCTGTCAGGGGTCGTCGAATCACTTCTGTCGGACTTCGTCGCGCAAGAGCAAAAACAGCGCTTGGCCAAAGCGAAGACACTTGAGACCACAATCGCGGCTTGGAACGACTTCAACGCCAAAATTGGTTCTTTCGCCGATGAGTACTCATCACTCTGATGGCTCAATTCGATGTGCACCGGAATTTGGGCAAGCATAGAGATGCGATCCCTTTCGTTGTTGTGGTGCAATCCTCTCAATTCGACGACTACCGCCGCAGAGTCGTCGTTCCATTGGTGCGAAAGTCGGCGGTTGGCAAACTGAGTCACGGGACTTTTAATCCAACTTTCAAGATTCGGGGAACGTCCGTTGTTTTGCATCCGCTTGAATTGGTCTCCGTGCCACTCGAGCAACTTGGCGATTACGTGGAATCGCTAAGTGAGGAAGGTCAGCAAATCATTGCCGCGCTGGACGAGCTCTTTTCGCGAGCTTGGAAGTAGTACAGGCGTCGCCGGCCGGCTGAGCTATCAATGCATCGACGCCGAAATAGCTGTGTAAATCAGTGGTACCGCGTTGAATTCCCGTAGGTCAATGTTAAGAAGGCATAGTGATATCCAGCGCTGCTGGTGATCGGAGATCCCCTTCTTGTATGCCGCTATGACACCCTTGAGCAGCTGCAGTTCGCGGAGCAACCGGCAATCATTGCCTCAGTGGGCTTTTATCGTGGCGGGGACGTTCTCTATCAGCTTGTTGAGGTTCCAGGGGTCTGGCATGAGCTCTGCATCGAGGCAGTCGATCCGACCGTTGGCTGATTCCCGGCCGCACAAGGATCGCTTGTCGATGAAATGCTGATGTTGGAAAGGCGCAGTAACCGGTCGGCCTCGCGGACTGGTCTACCGCGTAGCCCGCGGCGACGACTACTGGAAGTCGACCGATTCCGTATCGACGGCGACTCAGCCCGGTGATATCCGCAATATATTCAGCTTCACCGAGGACTATCACCAGCAGTACCTCGCGAAGAATCCGAACGGCTACTGCGGGATAGGAGGGTGCGGAGTTCCCTTCAAACTCGCGGAGTTACCGGTGGGGGAGAAGGCGTAGACGTTCGCGTCGATTTGGTTTCCATCAGGAAGCCAAGGGGTTACCAAATCGATATGCGTTTTTCTGCAGGAAAACGCGATGTTTTTCCGGCGTTGAGGTCTACCGGAAGTCTACCGGTGTTTTGGACCTAGGAAAGTCCTCGGGGAAGACTTTGTCTTCTGGCGGCCCAGTGCTGGTTAGGTACAAGGAGGGGATAACGGGGAGTTCAGCTACCCAGAGCGCTACGAGTGTTGATTCAATGAGCAGAGCGTTGAACTAACGCGGTGCGGGCTGCGAGTTCCCCTTACCATGGCGCCGAATTGCCGTTTCGGCTCTGGCCGGTATTGCGCACGCTTGGCGCAGGTTTGTCCGAGATGCTGCAGCAGCATTTTGGCGATAATGGAACAGACGAGTGTGATCGAAAGGTAATCGACAGGCCACTCGAGAATCGGCAACATCATTCGGAATGGCAGTCGTGGAGATACGGGCTGCCGCGAGGATCATCTTCAAAAGAGTGACGGCTACTCCGCCTTTAGGCAGGATGTATATTCTTGTGTCATCGCAACGCCGCCTTGTGGGTGATCTTTGACCGCTTGTAGGCGGCATTCCACTGCCTTCTGAGTCCGCCGCTGGCGTTCCTCGGCGCTTTGCTGGATTGACGGATCGGGGGAGCTAGAAGGCGCAACGGCCTGTGGTCTGGAGTTTGCCCGAGGCGCAAGCAAGGCCGGATCGACGGGGCTCTGGGAAGGCGGAATGACTGGGCGGCCCCTTCTGCCTAGAGGCGTTAGGAAGTCGGCGCCGCGATTCGGCGTTACCCGTACCGGCTCACCCGGAAGGACCATCGGCTCCTTCCCTTTGGAGAAAAGCACGATATTTTCCTGGAAACGACGCAAACCGCCGCCACCGCAGGCGTTTTGGCGAACCAGGGCGTCCATGTCGCTCGGAAGCTGCGCCACGTCCCTGGCCGATTCCATGAAATCCTTCAAACTCTTCGCGTTCAGGCCGAGTCCGTCTGTCACGTGGCTCGCCAGGTGATCCTTGTCGAGCTCAGACTTGGCCGCGTACAACGCTGGATCGGCGTATCCCAGGCTGACGGTACGCCATGTCGAGCAGGAGTCGGTGCCGGGCGTTGGTGGCGGAAGACCGGGTAAGCGCGGGGGATCGGCGCAGACCTGTCTGGTCATCTCGACCCTGTTTTTGACGGGCAAAGAGGCGCCGCAATGACGTGCGTACGCCTCCAAATATTGTTGGAACAGGGCACTGAAGGCCGCGCTTCCGCGATCGTACGGTATGCCCGCAAAGTACCCCACAAAGAAGTCGGTCAGGACCTCTTCATGCTGCAGTCCGCGGGCAGAGAAACTGTCGCGCGTGACGGCATAGTCTGGATTTGCGGGAGGCTCGGCGGGGCGAGCCCGCTGGGCCCACGCTCCAACGGCGACCAACAGGGCTAAACACGTCCGCAACGGCATTGGCCTACCCCGCCTATGCAGCAAATCATACCAAAGGCGCTGACCTTATTCCGTGCAATGGACCGCAAAGGAAATTAGTCGAGACCGACGTCCCCCCGCTTTCAGTAGCAGCGGGCATTGGAGTAATCGCACTGGTCGCAGGTCGCTGCGCGAACGGCCCTATACCGGCGGCGGGTTGCGCTCGGCGAACGGCCGTTGATGCCAGTACGGGTAGGGCGGAGTGAGCTCGCTCGCAGCGTTCAGCCGCTGCATCTGTTCGGCGGTCAAGGACCAGCCTGCGGCGCCGAGGTTGTCGCGCAGCTGCCTTTCATCGCGCGCGCCGATGATGACGCTCGCGACGGTCGGGCGCTGCAGCAGCCAGTTCAATGCGATCTGTGTTACCGATTTGCCGGTCTCGGCGGCGATCGCGTCCAGTGCATCGACCACGCGATAGAGATATTCGTCGTCCACGGGCGGCCCGAGATCGCCGGTCCGGGGCAGTCGGCTGATCGCCGGCGGCGGCGCGCCGCGGCGGATCTTGCCCGTCAGCCGACCCCAGCCGAGCGGGCTCCACACGAGGGCGCCCAGTCCCTGGTCGATCGCGAGCGGCATCAGCTCCCATTCGTAGTCCCGACCCACCAGCGAGTAATAGGTCTGGTTGGCGACGTACCGTGGGTAGCCGTAGCGATCCGAGACGGCGAGGGACTTCATCAGGTGCCATCCGGAGAAATTCGAGATCCCGGTGTAGCGGATCTTGCCGGCGCGCACCAGCGTATCGAGCGTAGCGAGTGTCTCCTCGACCGGGGTCAACGCGTCGAAGCCATGCAGCTGGAACAGGTCGATGTAGTCGGTGCCGAGGCGCGCCAGCGCCTTGTCCACCGCATCGATCAGGTGATAACGCGAGGAGCCGACTTCGTTGGCACCGGCGCCGCTGCGGAACGTCGCCTTGGTCGACAGGATCAGCGCGTCGCGTGGCCGGCCCCTGATGGCCTCGCCGAGTATCGTCTCGGCCAACCCATCGGAATAGACGTCCGCGCTGTCGAACATGTTCAGGCCGGCATCGAGACAGATGTCGATGAGCCGCCGTGCTTCGGCCGCATTGCTGCCGCCCCAGGCCTGGAAGAACTCGCCCTTGCCACCGAAGGTGCCGGTGCCGAAGCTGAGCGCGGGTACGCGAAAACCGGAGGCTCCCAACCGACGACATTCCATCGCTTCACTTCCCCTTGCGTTCAATCTTTGCGGTCAACGGATCGTCATGCCTTCGAGCGCCGCACCATCGGGCGACAGCGTGGTGTCGCCCGGCGCCGAGCCATTGAGCTCGAGTATGTAGGCCACGATGTCGGCATAGGTCTCCTCGCCGAGCGAACCGGGAGCTGCTGGCGGCATGGTCCGGGAATGGTCGTAGAGGGAGCGGACCGACATTCCGGCCCATTTGTTCCGGAAATACTCGCCTGCCAGCGGCGGCGCATAGGTACCGTCGGTCAGGGTATTGCCGTGGCAGACCGCGCAGCGGGACTCGAACGCCGCCTTGCCCGCGGCCGCCTGCTGCGCGGTGAATTGCGGTGCTCTCCCGGTGGCCATGCGTGGCGGTGTCGCCGTGCTCGTCGGAGCAGTCGCGGTAGCGCCCCCGCCGGCGGCGCCCGCTCCGCTGGACGTTCCCGCCGTGCCGCTATCCGCTGCGGCACCGGTACCCTCGCCCACGTACCGGAAGGCGAGTATCGCCCCCGGATCCTGCATCACTCCAGTCGCGCCGCCGGAGAGCGATTCGGCGAGTCCGCCATTGTCGGTGGCGATATAGATGGTCCGGCCATCGGGGCTGACGGCGAGGTCGCGATAGCGATTTTCCGACTGGAAATAGCGCGAAAAGTGCCCGGCCGCGGCCTTGCCGTCCGGCGTCAACGGCAGCACGTAGAGCGAGCCGCGCTTGAGGGTCGTCACCAGCAGGACCTTGTCCCAGCCGGGGATCCCGTTTCTGCCACGGTACCTGCCGCTGCCCCGCGCCGAGTAGTACTCGATGCTGGAGGGCCCAACCGTAGGCCAGCAGATGAAATCCACGCCCTTGCAGGCGGGATCGTGGAAGTTGTAACCGGTCGGAACGGTGAACATCGTCGCAATCGGTTCCACGAATGGCTGGTGGTAGGACGATTCGGACTCCCGCGGCACGGAGGGATCGATCACGAGGTCGCTGAAGGTCAACTGCGAGCACGGCGTAGAGGCATCGGCCCAGCGCGCGTACTCGTAGGCCTTGTCGTCCTTCAGGCCGGCCACGTGGGGCCAGCCGTAGTTCGAACCCGCCCGCAGGATGTTGATTTCATCGTCCGTCTTCGGGCCGTGTTCGGACGCATAGAGCGTACCGTCCGGGCCGAAATCGATGCCCTGCATGTTGCGATGACCATAGGTGTACACGTGGCTGACCACGCCGGCCAGCTGCGGATTGTCCTGCGGTATCGAGCCGTCGAGGTTCAGGCGCAGCGACTTGCCTGCGTAGGCCGCGTAATCCTTGCGCCCGATCTCGTCCCGAGTCGGCAGGCGCTGCGCTTCGATGTGCAGGCAGAAGTTGGTGATCTGGTTGTGTCCCCCATCGCCGATCGTGAAATACAGCTTGCGGTCCGGGCCGATCTTGAGCCGGCCTGATACGTGGTCGTTGCCAGCCGGCAGTCCGCGGATCAGTTCGAGTGGCTTCGACAGCGTGCCACGCGCCGGATCGTAGGTCAGTCGCACGATCTTGCTGTAGAAGAAATGATACGGGCTCGCCGGGTCCGGGAACGCCGGGTTCGGTCCCTTGGCGCGGTCCACATAGGTATAGGCGACGTAGACGTAGTCATGGCCGTTATGGCGCAGCAGATCCGGGTGCAGCGCCATGCCGAGCAGGCCGTCCTGGGCGCCCGGCGCGGTCACCTCGTCAATGGTGGCTGCGACGCTCTGCCGTCCGCTCACCGGGTCGATGCGGGTGATCCGCTTGCCGGTGCGCTCCGTCACCCACAGCATCTGGTCGGGTCCCCAGGTCAGTTCCCAGGGCCCGGCGAGTCCGGAGACCAGCACGCTGCGCTGGAACTCCTTCGTCCCCCTCAGGACCGATTCCGGTCCGTCCTGAGCGACCGCCGATGCGAACCACAACAACGCCATCGGCAGCATCACGGCACGCTGCAAGATATTCATTGGACTGCCCCCGTTTGACCGCATTGTCCGCATCGCTGCGTATCAGTACCCCGGCGATGATACGGCCAATCCGACGCGCTGCGTGCGCCCGATTCGGCGCGGCCCGCGCCGCACACGAGGATTGCGCGTGGAGCGAGAGCGCTCATACTGGATGCCCGATCGGAGGTGGTCATGAATCGCCGTATGGACCGGAGAGCGTTCCTCGCAGCGAGCGCGGGAATCGGACTTGGAGCAGGGCTGACCGCAGGCGCGGCGCTCGCACAGCAATCGGAATTGGCGCCACGGGCGGGCGGCACGGACGCGCTGGGCCGCGGTCCGGGTGAAGGGCGGGGCACGAGGGCCAGACCTCCAAAGCGGATGGCGAAGACGACCCGGTTGTTCCTGACGCCCCCGTCGTGGCCGAATGCGATTGCGACCGACCCGGACGGGCGCGGCTTCTGGGTACAGGAGCAAAGGCACGACAACCGGCAGGAAGCGGCCTGGCTGCTGGACCGTGACGGCAGGGTCCTGCACACGGTCATGACCAATTGCAAGGACACCAGCGGCATGGCGTACGGGGACGGGTGCATCTGGAGCGGCGCGAACGGGGAATCCGAGATCACGCACCCCACCCCTCCGATCGAAGGAATCTTCCAGACCGACATGAACTCCAGGCAACTCAGCCAGCGGCAGATACCGTTTGGTCCGGCGGACAATGGCGGCACCACGCACGGGCTGGCCTGGGAAAACGGCAAGCTCTGGATCTATGCCAACCGCCTGGCGGCTCTCATGCGCATCGATCCCCGGAGCTGGCAGGTCGATTACATGTTCCCGGTGACCCGGGACCCCACCTTGAGTGAACGGCTGCACGGCATTGAATGGGACCAGGGGTTCATCTGGCAGGTGACCGGGACCCAGAAGTCCGACGTGCCCGGCTACGAGGGATACACCCCGGGCCTGGTCAAGTACGAGGTCCGGACCGGTCAGGTCGTACAGATCGTGGAATTCGTCCCCGGATCGTGTGACATCCATGATGTCGCCGTCGCCGATGGCGTGCTGTACGGCATCGATGCCGGCGAACATCCGGGCTGGTCGATCGACAACCCGGCCTATCAGCGCCCCGGATTCCCGCCCCTGAACAGCCCGTCGGGCGGCTATGTGTTCCGGATCGACCTGATCTGAATCCGGATCCGGTTGCTCAGCCGCCCTCGACGACCAGTTCCACCGGCACGTTGCCACGCGTGGCGTGCGAGTAGGGACAGATCTTCTCGTGCGCCTCCTGCGCGAGCGCGGCCAGTTCGACCTGCGGCACGCTCGGGTCCTTCACGTGCAGCTTGACCATCAGCCCGAAGCCGCCCGCATCGCGCGGCCCGATCGTCACGCTGCAGGTGATGGCCGCACCCTTGGCGTTGCGCTTCTTCTGCGACGCGACGAAATCCAGCGCCCCGCCGAAGCAGGCGGCATAGCCGGCGGCGAACAGATGCTCCGGTGTCGTGGTCCCGGGCTTCCCGGGACCACCCATGGCCTTCGGCACTGACAGATCCACCGCGACCGAATGATCCTCGGCTTCCGAGTGGCCGTTGCGTCCCCCGGTGGCCGTGGCGGTCGCAGTGAAGAGCGGCTTGATACCCATAGCGCATCACTCCTGTTGCATCGAATGGAATGGAAGCCGGGTCGGATCGACTCTACACCAGGTCGAAGCGATCCAGGTTCATCACCTTGTTCCAGGCCGCCACGAAGTCACGCACGAACGTCGAGCGGGAGTCGGCGCACGCGTAGACCTCCGCGAGGGCCCGGAGCTGGGAATTCGAGCCAAAGACCAGATCCACCACGGTGCCGGTCCACTTCAGACGGCCCGTCGCCCGATCGCGCCCCTCGAACACGCCTTCGGACGCGGCGGACTTCTGCCACCGCGTGCGCATGTCGAGCAGGTTCACGAAGAAATCATTGGTCAGTGTCCCGGGTCGATCGGTGAACACGCCATGCCTGGACTGGCCGGCGTTTGCATCCAGGGCGCGCAGGCCGCCGATCAGGACCGTCATCTGCGGGGCGGTCAGCGTCAACAGCTGCGCCCTGTCGATCAGCAGCTCCGCCGCCGATCCTTCGAGCCCCTCGCGAACGTAGTTGCGGAACCCGTCCGCGACCGGCTCCAGCACGGCGAACGAATCCACATCGGTCTGCTCCTGCGAGGCGTCCGTGCGCCCGGGCGAGAAGGGCACCTGCACGCGTTCACCGGCCTGGCTCGCGGCTGCCTCGATCGCCGCACAGCCGCCCAGCACGACCACGTCGGCCAGTGACACCTGCTTGCCCGATGTCTGCCTGCCATTGAAGTCCTGCTGGATCGCTGCCAGCGTGCGCAGCACCTGCGCGAGCTCAGCCGGCTGGTTGACTTCCCACGTATTCTGCGGCGCCAGGCGAATGCGCGCGCCGTTCGCTCCGCCGCGCCTGTCGCTGCCGCGGAATGTCGCAGCCGACGCCCAGGCCGTCCTGACCAGTTGCGGGATGGACAGTCCGGAAGCGAGGATCCCGGTCTTGAGCGCCGCAATGTCGTCGGCGTCGACCAGCCGATGATCCACGGCGGGAACCGGGTCCTGCCACGACAGCGGCTCCTTCGGAACCAGCGGGCCGAGGTAGCGCGACCGGGGACCCATGTCGCGGTGCGTCAGCTTGAACCAGGCGCGGGCGAACGCGTCCGCGAACTGCTGCGGGTTCTGGTGGAACCGGCGCGAGATCTTTTCGTAGGCCGGGTCGAACCGCAGCGCGAGGTCGGTCGTGAGCATGGCGGGCGCGTGGCGTTTCGACGCATCGTGGGCGTCCGGGACCGAACCGGCGCCTGCGCCACCTTTCGGCGTCCACTGGTGCGCGCCGGCCGGGCTCTTCGTCAGCTCCCAGTCGTAGCGGAACAGGTTCGAGAAGTAGTCGTTGCTCCATCGCGTCGGCGTGCTGGTCCAGGTGACTTCCAGGCCGCTGGTGATCGCATCGCTACCCTTGCCCGTCCCGAAGCGGCTGCTCCAGCCCAATCCCTGCTCCTCGATGCCGGCAGCTTCCGGCTCGGGGCCGACCAGTGCCACGTCCCCGGCGCCATGGGTCTTGCCGAAGGTATGACCGCCTGCGATGAGGGCAACGGTCTCTTCGTCGTTCATCGCCATGCGGGCGAAAGTCTCGCGGATGTCGCGCGCGGCGGCGAGCGGATCCGGCTTGCCGTTCGGGCCTTCCGGATTGACGTAGATCAGCCCCATCTGCACCGCACCCAGCGGATTCTCGAGTTGCCGGTCGCCGGAGTAGCGCTTCTCGCCGAGCCAGGTGGGCTCGGAGCCCCAGTAGATGTCCGTCTCGGGTTCCCAGATGTCCGCTCGTCCGCCCGCGAATCCAAACGTCTTGAATCCCATCGATTCCAGGGCGACGTTACCGGCCAGGATCATCAGGTCGGCCCACGAAATCCCGCGGCCATACTTCTGCTTGATCGGCCACAGCAGCCTGCGCGCCTTGTCGAGGTTGCCGTTGTCGGGCCAGCTGTTCAACGGCGCAAAGCGCTGGCTGCCGTTTCCCGCGCCGCCGCGGCCGTCACCGATGCGGTAGGTACCGGCGCTGTGCCAGGCCATGCGAACGAACAAGGGCCCGTAGTGGCCGAAGTCCGCCGGCCACCACTCCTGTGAATCCGTCATCAGGGCGTGCAGGTCCTTCACGACCGCATCCAGGTCGAGGCTGTTGAACGCGTGGGCGTAGTTGAACCCGGCGCCCATCGGGTCGGACTTGGCGGAGTGCTGGTGCAGGATGTCCAGCCTGAGCTGGTTCGGCCACCAGTCGGCGTTCGAGCGCGCGGCCGCCGTCGTGTGCTGGCGTACGTCCCCCGCGAACGGGCACTTCGGTTCATCAGCCATGGCGCTCTCCTCGATCGATTCAGACCACCTGTCGGGCGACGGATACTCTAGGGCCAACCAGGATCATCGAGCCAGAAACTTGAATAAATGGTATCGATCGATGAAATCTATGGCTGTGCGCCCCGTGCGCCCCGTGCGCCCCGTGCGCCCTGTGCGCCCCGTGCGCCCTGTGCGCCCCGTGCGGGTCCGCTGAACGCTGCGTCGCTCGGAAGCCGTTGTGCGGCCGGCGGCCGTGCTAGTTTGCATCCCGGTAGCCGCCCGGGCCGGCAAGTGCAGGGGGATCGCGCTGATGCGACAGACCGTTGGATTACTGGCGATGATTCTGGTCGTCCTTCCTGTCCACGCCCAGCTATCGGCGCCATCGCCGGCGGCGTCCGCCGCGCCTCCAGTAGGACAAGGCACGGATGGCGACTGGGCCTTTGTAGCGCGCTATCGCGCGGCCAACCAGGCGCTCCTCTCAGGCGCCGGCGCGGGCGCGGACGGGCGGCGCGTGGTGTTCATGGGGGATTCCATCACCGAGGGCTGGGCCCGGGAGCCGTTCATCAGGGACAACCCGGACTATGTCGGCCGCGGCATCGCCGGCCAGACGGCGCCGCAGATGCTGGTGCGCTTCCGGGCGGACGTGGTTGCCCTCCGGCCGGCGCTCGTCCATATCATGGCCGGGACCAATGACATCGCGCACAACACCGGACCTGAAACGCCGGCTGAAATCGAAGGCTATATCAGGAGCATGGTCGAGCTCGCGCTCGCCAACCACATCAAGGTCGTGCTGGCGTCGATTCCGCCGGCGCGGGACTTCTATTGGCACCGGGGCCTGGAGCCCGCTGCCCAGATCCGCGCGCTGAACGGCTGGCTGCGTGAGTATGCCGCGCATCGCGGGCTGGCCTACATCGACTACTGGTCGGTGATGGCGACGGACGACGGCGCGATGAAGCCGGAATACACGGCGGTGTAAACAGTAAACACAGTAAACATTGTCAACAGCTAAAATGCTAAAGTAAACAGTAGTTTTCTACAGCGATTTTGATTACGTAGTCCACTGGTTTAAATAAATGCATAACTTTCGATAACCTATAATAATAGGCAATGTTCTTGTTTAATTATTTCACAGCCAGAAGATAACCGCCGTAACTCCATTCGGACGGCTAGCGGTGGCGGGAGTCGGGGCAGGTAAGAAGTAAGGGGCGTTGCCGGAGGCATAGACAGTAATCATGGTAACGTAAACAATGACGGTAAAAAGGTCGGAAACATGGCGACGTCGCCGACGTCATGTATCACGCCGTCATCCACAGCGACAACAACGTGGCGTAAAGGACTAACGCGTTGGCTTCAACGATCACGTCGATCCACCACCTCCTCCTCTCATGCCCCCTCACCTCCCACCGCCATCCTACCTTCCCCGTCACTCACTTCCCCCGTTCAAGGGACGATCGCGGTGATCGCCGTAAACTCCAACAACAACATGCCGGATGCAATGAAATTATCCGCGCTTCCCGGCGGAGGGGGAGGGGTAGGGGAGGAGGGAGTTGGGTGTGACGGTCGACCCCCATGTCAATCTCCGTGGTTAGTAACCACGGTCATAAGAGCAGCGTCATGGTGCTAGCGTCGAATAACTATCGACGTCGTCTCTCAAATACAACGTCATCGTCACAGAATGACCCCGTGACACGACTTGACGAGAAGACGTCGTTGAATCATCCATGACGTCGTCGTCGTCGGCAGCCGGGGGACACGCGAAGATTGAGACGACATCGTCGACGTCGTCACCGCCGTCTACAGGCGTATCGTCTGTGATTGGTCAGAAGACAGATGTTACCGGAATAGTAAGCTTATACTTTCTCCCCGGTGATCTGAGTTCAGCTTGGTTTGCTTTTAAGCAATTTTTTCAAAATCATTTGGAAATGATGCCTTATTAGAATGTTACTTTGTTATTAATTTTTTTCTAGCTAATTTTGTCCGATTACGTTTTGGTCTAGTTTAGATATAACGTTAAATACTGTTTGGCACAAGTCCTTACTTTGTTGCCATGTTGCTATCGTGTTGTGTGATGTCGTCGTCATCTCGCGTTGTCCTTCGTTATAATCGCATTGTTGACATTATTTGTCATGTTGTTGTTACTGTTTATGTTATTGTCCAGTTGTCGTCCTGTTGGTGTATTCTCGTCGTATTTTGTCTTATTACTGTTATGTTGTGGTCATGTTGTTATCATGT
>CAWIQV010000074.1:0-20744 GCA_963838275.1 uncultured Gammaproteobacteria bacterium
CAGGACGGCTGGATCGAACGCCGGGCGGACCCGGAAGACCGGCGCGCGCACCGGCTGTACCTGCGCGACGCCGCGCGTCCGGTACTGCAGCGGATCTGGAAGATCGCCGACCAGTCGCGTGCCGAAGCGCTCGCCGCCTTGAGCGTGGGCGAGCGTGAACAGCTGCTCGGGCTCCTGCAGCGCGTGCATGCGCGGCTTTCGGCACTGGACGCGCGCGGAGACCCGAGGTGAGCTCCGACAGCAACGATGCCGGCGACGCGGCGGCTGCGCCGGCGGAGGCGGCCCGCTCGCGTCGCGGCTGGATATTGATGTACGGTGGCGTGATCCTCGTACTGGCCGGAGCGGCCTGGTATTACTTCGCCGGTGGCCGTTACGTGTCGACCGACGATTCCTCGGTCCAGGCGGCGCAGGCCAGCATCAGCAGCAACGTCGCTGGCCGCGTCGTGGAGATCGACGTGCGCGACAACCAGCGCGTGCGGCAGGGCGATGTGCTGTTCCGCCTCGATGACCGCCCGTTCCGGATCGCGCTCGAGGAAGCCGGCGCCCGGCTGGCCTCGGCTCGCATGCAGATCGGCGCGGCGCAGGCGACCTACCGGCGGCAGCTGTCCGAAGTCGCCGCTGCGCGCGACACCGTGGCCTACGAGCAGGGGGAATTCGAACGGGCGCAGCGGCTGCTGCAGTCCGGCATCAGCTCCCGTTCCCAGTTCGAGCAGACCCGGCACGCCCTGGAGGTTGCGCGCTCGCAGCTGACCGGGGCGCAGCAACAGCTCGGGGCGGTGCTGGCGATGCTGGGCGGCAGGCCGGATCTGCCGGTCGACGGACATCCGACCGTGCTGCAGGCGCAGGCCGCACTGGACCGCGCCAACCTCGAGCTGTCCTACACCGTCATCCGGGCGCCGAGCGGTGGCATCACCGCGAAGGTCGAACAGCTGCAGGCCGGGGACTACATCAATGCCGCCGTGCCGGTGTTCAACCTGATCTCCGATCATGACATCTGGGTCGAGGCGAACTTCAAGGAGGATGAGCTCGCCTACATGCGCGCCGGCCAGGCTGCCGCGGTACAGATCGATGCCTATCCGGGACGCACGTTCCGCGGCCACGTCGCGAGCCTGAGTCCGGGCACCGGCGCGCAGTTCTCGCTGCTGCCGCCCGAGAACGCGACGGGAAACTGGGTCAAGGTCGTACAGCGCGTGCCGGTGCGAATCCAGTTCGAGGCTTCCGAACTCGACGCGGTGCCGCTGCACGCCGGCCTCAGCGCCAGCGTCACCGTCGATACGCGGCACCAGCGGAGCCTGTTCGGGCGGACTGCGCAGGCCGCGCCGCGTCAATGAGCGCGACCGCCGACGCTGACGCGCTGCGGGCCGCGCACACGCGGCGGCTGATGATCACGGGCACCGTGATGCTGGCCTCGATCCTGCAGGCGCTCGACAATACGATCGCCAACGTGGCGCTGCCACGCATGCAGGGCAGCCTGTCCGCGACGCAGGACCAGATGAGCTGGGTGCTGACGTCCTACATCGTCGCCGCGGCGATCATGACGCCGCTGACCGGCTGGCTCGCGGACCGCTATGGCCGCAAGCCGGTGTTCCTGGTTTCGATCATCGGCTTCACGCTGGCCTCCGCGCTGTGCGGCATGGCTCAGTCCCTCGGACAGATCGTGGTGTTCCGCGTGCTGCAGGGGCTGTGCGGCGCGGCGCTGATACCGATGTCGCAGGCGGTGCTGTTCGACACCTATCCGCCCGCCGAACACGGACGCGCGATGGCGCTGTGGGGCATCGGCGTCGTGCTCGGACCCACGCTGGGCCCGTTGCTCGGAGGCTGGCTCACCGACAAGTACAGCTGGCGCTGGGTGTTCTATATCAACGTGCCGTTCGGGATCCTGGCCGTGCTCGGCAGTGCTGGCGTACTTTCCGGACACGCGACACGCGCGCAAGCACTTCGATTTCTTCGGCTTCGCGATGCTCGGCGTATTCATCGGCGCACTGCAGTTGCTGCTCGATCGCGGTCCGATCAAGGACTGGTTCGACTCCGGCGAGATCCGGCTCGAGGCCCTGGTCGTCGAGCCTGGCGCTGTACCTGTTCATCGTGCATACGCTGACGTGCCAGGCGTCCCTTCATCCGCCTGGCGATGTACCGCGACCGCAATTTCCTGACCGGCAACGTGCTGATCTTCGTCGTCGGCATCGTGCTGTTCGCCACGCTCGCGCTGCTGCCGCCGCTGCTGCAGGGCCTGCTCGGCTACAGCGCGTTCCAGGCCGGCATCGTGACGGCTCCGCGCGGCACCGGGACCCTGATCGCGATGCTGTTCGTCGGACGGCTGATGGGGCGCGTGGACGTGCGCCTCGTCATCGCCTCCGGGTTCGCACTGACGGCGCTGTCGTTGTGGCAGATGAGCCATTTCTCGCTGCAGGTGGACATGGCGCCGCTGATCTGGTCCGGCGCGATCCAGGGGCTCGGTACCGGCATCGTCTACGTGCCGATGGCGGCCTTGAGCTTCGCGACCCTGCCGGCGCTGATGCGCAACGAGGGCACCGCGCTGTTCAATCTGGTGCGCAATCTCGGCAGCAGCATCGGCATCTCGACCGTGCAGGCGCTGCTGGTGCGCAATACCCAGCTGGTGCACGCGTCCCTGAGCGCGCACCTGACGCCCATGGCAATGGCGGCGCATGGCCTGCGGGCTGCCGGCGGTCAACGTTCCATCGCAGCGCTCAACGCGCAGGTCACGGCGCAGGCCGCGATGGTGGCCTATCTGGATGACTTCTATTTCATGCTGCTGCTCACGGTGCTGGTGATTCCCCTGCTGCTACTGGTGCGCACCGCCCGCGCGCCGGGCGGAGCCAAAGATGTCGTGCTCGACTAGGTTCCGGCCACCGCGCGCCGGGCTGCCGCTGCCCGGCGCGCTGCTCGCCGCCGCGCTGCTGCCCGGCTGCGTGGTCGGACCGGATTTCGTGGTCCCCGCGGCGCCGACGGCGAGCCGCTATACCGCCATCGCGGCAGCGGGCGGCGAGCCGGGTGTAGCCGGGCAGGGGGCGCCCGCCCCCGCCGGCTACTGGTGGCAGCAGCTGCATTCGGCATCGCTGGACGAGACCGTGCGGGCCGCACTCGCCGGCAATCGCGACCTGCGCGCGATGCGCGCGTCGCTCGCGCAGACCGATGCCCTGACCGCCGCGAGCGACGCGGCGCTGTATCCCTCGGCGAGCCTGAATGCGGGAGTGGGGCGCCAGAAGCTCGGCGCGGAAGCGCTGGGAAGCTTCAGCCTGCCGCCGTTCAGCTACTATGCGGTCGGCGCGTCGGTCAGCTATCTGTTCGACTTTTCCGGCGGCGTTCGCCGCTCGATCGAGGCGCAGCGCGCGCGCGACGAGGCGCAGCGTCACGAGACCGATGCCGCAGCTCTGGCCTTGAGCGGTGAAGTGGTCCTGCAGGCGCTGGGGTTCGCCGCCGCGCAGGCGCAGATCGATAGCGTCGAGGCGCTGCTCGCCGACGATCGCGAGGATGTGCGCCTCGCCGAGGATGCCTTCGATGCCGGCAGCGGCACGAGGGTCGACACCTTGAGTGCCCGCAGCCAGCTTGCGAACGACGAGGCCCTGCTGCCACCGCTGCGGCGCCAACTCGCCTTGGCGCAGCACGCACTCGCGCTGCTGGTCGGCCACGCGCCGGCCGAATGGAGCGCACCGGAGTTCCGACTCGCCGATTTCACCCTGCCGGTACCGTTACCGCTGACGCTGCCGTCGGAACTCGCCCACCGGCGCCCGGACATCCTGGCAGCCGAGGCGCAGCTGCACGCCGCCACCGCCGAGGTCGGGGTCGCCACCGCGAATCTTTATCCGCAGGTGTCGCTGGGCGCCACCGGCGGACCGCAGGCCAGCGCGCTGCAGTCGCTGTTCAATGCGAGCGCCGAGGCGGGCGGACTGACCGCCGGGCTGGTCGCACCGCTGTTCGACCACGGCGCGCTACGCGCGCGGCGCAGCGCGGCGCAACAGGCCGCGGCGGCCGCGCTGGCGCGCTATGAGCAGGTCGTGCTGCGTTCGCTCGGGCAGGTCGCTGATGCACTCGAATCCCTCGCGCACGATGACGAGCTGCTGCGCAGCGAGCAGGCCGCCGTCGCGGTCGCGACCGAGGCCCTGGGTCTGACGCGTGAGAGCTACGCCGCCGGCAACACGGGTGTGCTGCAGGTGCTCGAGGCGCAGCGGCAAAGCCAGCAGGCGCGCCTCGGACTGGTGCGGGCCGAAGCCCAGCACGTCGCCGACGCAGTCTCGCTGCTGCTGGCACTCGGCGGCGCGGCGCCGCAGGGGTAGGATAGCCCGTGCTCGCGCTGGCGGCCCGTGCGGCCAGCGCGGCTCGCATGATCCGAAGCCGATGAATCAGGTCCAATCCAACGAATCGAAGGGGGTTCCATGATCCGCAACTTCCACGGCGGCATTGCTGCCGCACTGCTGTGCGCGCTCGCCGGCAGCGGGACGCTCGCAGTGGGCGCCAGCATTCCCGATTACATCAAGGCAGCGGTCGCCGATGCCAGCCGCCCGGATCGCGACCGGGCCCGCGACGTCAATCGCAAGCCCGAGCAGACCCTGAGCTTCGCGGGCGTGAAGCCGGGAATGAAGATCGGCGAACTGCAGCCCGGCGGCGGGTACTACACGCGCCTGTTGTGCCTGATCGCAGGTCCCAGGGGCCACGTCGCCACACTGCGTGTGATCCCGAAGGTGTTGCCCAATCCGCCACCGGATGCTCCCGCAGCGACGCCGCCGCCGCCCCCACCACCGAATCCCTGCATGAACGTCACCGCCGAGAGCCAGCCGGTCGCGCAGGCCACGCTGCCGCCGGATCTCGACCTGGTCTGGACCTCCGAGAATTACCACGACTGGCACAATCCGAACTACGGGCCGGCGGACATGAAGGCCTTCGACACGATGATCTTCAACGCGCTGAAGCCGGGCGGCATCCTGATCGTCGAGGATCACGCGGCGGCATCCGGCTCCGGCGCGCGTGACACCAGCACGCTGCACCGGATCGATCCCGAGTTCGCGAAGCAGGAAATCACGAGCGTGGGCTTCGTGTTCGTCGCGGCCAGCGACGTGCTGCGCAACCCGGACGACGCGCACGACGCCAAGGTGTTCACGCTGGAGGGCAAGACCGACAAGTTCCTGTTCAAGTTCCGCAAGCCGCGGCACTGATCGACCCCGGGAAGCAGGGCCGGGCCCCGCCGGCCGGTCGTCCCCGGTCGCGCCTGCGCGACCGGGGACGATCAGGGCTTGCGCGCGAAGCCGGCTGGAGCGGCCCCGGCGCCGAGCGCACTCGGCGCGGCAGGCTTCGGGACGGCGGACCGGGCCGGTATCAGGTCCACCGAGAGATTCAGTCGCCGCGCCTCACCGGGCTGCAGCACTCCGACGCCGATCACCTGACGCGTGACCGGATCGCCCTGTTCATTGCGTACCTCGACGACGATGCAGTACTCGCAAGGCTCGGCCGCACGCTGATGCCGGACCGTTCCCTCCACGCACAGCGCGCTATAGCCGGATGCCGGCTCGGCCGGAGTCCCGGTGCTGCTGAAGCGCAGGTGGTGACGACAGCCCGGGCAGATCGCTGCGCTCTCGAGCACCACGGCCTTGCAGTGCGGACAGACCCGCGTGGCGCCAGGCGTGCCGGGACGCGCGCCATTCATAGCGAGCGCGAGGTCCCCTTGAATTCCACGGCGGTGTGCTTGTCGTCCCAGCCGAATTCGACGTGGCCGCGCATCCGGGAGCCAGCCGCCACCGTGATCGTGGCCGCCTTCACGTCCCCGACGATGACCCCGGTGCTCAGCACGTCGACCTGCTTCGCCGCATCGATATTGCCCTGCAGTTCGCCGCCGACGACCACGACCGCGGCGCGGACCTGGCCCTCGAGACGCGCGCCGGCATCGATGCGGAAATTGCCGTCGACCTGCACGTCGCCCTTGAACCTGCCGGCGATGCGCACATCGCCACTGCCGCTGATCTTGCCCTCGATGACGAGTTCGGCGGCGATCACCGACTCGACCGCCGCCCGCGGCGCCGGGCGTCGTGCGGCATCGGCGGCGCTCGCGGGCTCGTGCAGCGTGCGATCCGAGCCTTTGCCGTGCAATTCGGTTACCGTGATCGGGTTAGCCGCGGGCGGCGTGCCGCTCGCCGGCGGGCTCGGGGTCGAGCTGGTGTCTTTCCAAAGCGCCATGAGCGGATCCTCCGTAGCAATAAGTGTCGGTGCCAAACGTCTTAACCTAATGCCAAACGTGCATCGAGCACCAGTGTCTCGGCACGGCGACATGGCCAGACGGGAGTATGCGTGGCCAATGTGACCGATCGACCCAAGGCCCGATCGCTGCGACCGCTGCGTTCGCTGCTGCCGTTCCTGCGTCCGCACCGGGTGCTGCTCGGCGGCGCCCTGATCGCGCTGCTGATCGCAGCCGCGGCGATGCTGACGCTGCCCGTGGCGCTGCGCCAGCTGGTCGATCATGGGCTCGCCACCGCCGATGCGAAGGTCGTCAACCGCTATTTCGTGGGATTCCTCGCCGCTGCCGTCGCGTTCGGCGTATTTGCGGCACTGCGCTTCTATCTGGTGACGTGGCTGGGGGAGCGCGTGGTCGCCGACCTGCGCCAGGCGGTGTACCGGCGCGTGGTGCGCATGGACCCCACGTTCTTCGAGGTGACGAAGACCGGCGAGGTGCTGTCGCGCCTGACCGCCGATACCACGCTGGTGCAGGCGATCGCCGGCGTCAACCTGTCGATCACGTTGCGCTCGATCCTGAACGTGATCGGCGCGCTGGTGATGCTGGCGCTGACCAGCGCGAAGCTGATGGCGGTGATCCTGGTCATGATCCCGCTGGTCATCGTGCCGCTGGTCGGTGTCGGGCGGCAGGTGCGGCGGCTGTCGCGTGCCGCCCAGGATCGCATCGCCGATACCAGCAGCCTGGTGGACGAGACGCTCAATGCGATCCAGACCGTGCAGGCCTTCACCCTGGAGGCACTGCAGAGCGATCGCTACCGCGAAGCCGTGGAGCGCAGTTTCCAGACCGCGATCCGCCGCAGTCGCGTGCGCGCCGTGCTCACGGCATTGGGTACGATGCTGGTGTTCGGCGGCATCACCTACGTGCTGTGGCTGGGCGCGCACGCCGTCATGGCACGGCAGATGACGTCGGGCCAGTTGAGCCAGTTCCTGGTCTACGCTGCCATCGTCGGGACCTCGGCCGCGGCGCTGATCGAGATGTGGGGCGAAGTGCAGCGGGCGGCCGGCGCCATGGAGCGCCTGGCGGAGCTGCTCGACGCGCAGCCCGCGATCGCCGCGCCGGCGCAGCCGCTGCGCCTGCCGGCGCGCGTGCGCGGGGACATCGCGTTCGAGCAGGTCAGTTTCCGCTATCCGTCGCGCCCCGAGACCCTGGCGCTGTGCGAGTACACGCTCGCGGTGCGCAGCGGAGAGACCGTCGCCGTCGTGGGCCCCTCGGGCGCGGGCAAGAGCACGACCTTCCAGCTGCTGCTGCGCTTCTACGATCCGGCCAGCGGCCGGATCCGCATCGATGGACTGGACATTGCGCAGCTGGATCCGCAGGCGCTGCGCCGACAGATCGGATTCGTGCCGCAGGACACCGTGCTGTTCGGCGCCAGCGCGCGCGACAACATCGGCTATGGACGCCCCGATGCGACGGTGGCCGAGATCGAGGCCGCCGCGCGCGCCGCCGCCGCGGACGAATTCCTGCGCGCGCTGCCTGAAGGCTACGACACCTTCCTCGGCGAGCGCGGCATGCGGCTGTCCGGCGGGCAGCGCCAGCGCATCGCGATCGCGCGCGCCATCCTGAAGGATCCGCCGATCCTGCTGCTCGATGAGGCGACGAGCTCGCTGGACGCGGAATCGGAGCGACTGGTGCAGGCGGCGCTTGCCCAGCTGATGCGCGGCCGCACGACGCTGGTGATCGCACACCGGCTGGCCACGGTGCTCAAGGCCGATCGCATCGTCGTGCTCGACGCCGGACGCCTGATCGCCATTGGCAGTCATGCCGAGCTCATGCGCGGCAACCCGCTGTACGCGCGCCTCGCCGCCCTGCAGTTCGGCAGCGCGACCGAGGCCATGACGGCCTGACGGGCGGATTGCGCGCTGGTCGCTGGTTACGGCGACGCGCCCGGGTGCTAGAATCGCGCGCCTCGTGGGGCGGTAGCTCAGTTGGGAGAGCGTCGCGTTCGCAATGCGAAGGTCGAGGGTTCGATCCCCTTCCGCTCCACCAACTCATTGAAATATAAAGACAAATAGCGTTCCTTGCGCGCTGCGCGCCACCGGCCTGGCGCGTAGTGTCCACGACCCTGAGGCCTGCGTCAGCGCTACTATGCCCGCCATGGGGAGCATCCAGGCCCGGATACGCATCGTCATCGTGGACGATCACCCGCTGTTTCGCGAGGGCCTGCGCCAGGTCATTCGTTCGGACCGCCGGTTCCTGCTGGTCGGCGAAGCGGACCAGGGCCAGGCCGCACTGGAACTGATCCTGAAGACCAAGCCGGATCTGGCCGTGCTCGACATCCACCTGCCGTTGATGAACGGATTCGAGGTGGCGGCGGCGCTCCAGGCGCGGCGCTCGCCGACGCGCGTCGTGATCCTGACGATGCTGCGGGAGGAAGCCGCATTCCACCAGGCGATGAACCTCGGCATACAGGGATACGTGCTGAAGGAGAATGCCGTTGGCGAGATCGTCAACTGCATGCTCGCGGTCGCAGCCGATTCGGCGTACGTGAGTCCCACGCTCTCCGGCTACCTGCTGCCGCGATACAACCGGGCGATGGCGCTCGCGCGCACGCAACCCGGGCTGGCCGATCTGACCGCGGCGCAGCGCCTGGTGCTCAGACTGATCGCCGACCGCAAGACGACCAAGCAGATCGCAGCCGAGTTGTCCCTCAGTCCGCGGACGGTGGAATCGCACCGCGCGCGGATTACCGGCAAGCTTTCCCTGAAGGGCAGCAACAGCCTGCTGCATTTCGCGCTGGAGAACCGCCATGCGCTGCTCGATCTCGGCGGCGGGCAGGTCAAAGCGAAGGGCGCGCACGGCAGGAGCAGATCCTAGCGATCCGTAGCGCTACGGAGTGACTATCAGTGTCACTACTGCCAGCATCGTAGGTAGTCGACCGGATATCATTTCCGCACCCGCTGTCCGATGCTTTCCCGCGTTCGCCGCAGGCTCGCCGGCCGTGTTCCCGTGGCCGCCAGTTCGGCATGCTACCGGGGTCCCATTGTTCGACCGCACCGCGATCGCCGAGCAGATCATCGGCGAAATGGCCCGCCGACAGGGCCACACCATCGGACCTTATTTCAGCTGGAGCCTGGCCACCGAGGATTTCAAGGCGAGGTTCTCCGACGCGATGGCAGGCCGGCCACGGGAGCAATCGCCGCAGGAATTCGTACGCCATTTCGTCGACGCGTGGCCGCAGGGCATGGCGGTCCAGCGCGTGGTCCCCGATGAGCGCGACCCGATCGCCAATCCGCCGTACGCGCGGGACGGAATGTGGCCCTCCTTCCTGCCCGCGCCAAAGTAGGCGTCGCGTACCGACCCCGCTACCAGCATGACTGAACGCCACATCGCCGGCTCGAGCGCCGTTTGCGTCGCGCGACAGCCGATCTTCGATGAGCGGATGACGGTCGTGGCGTATGAGCTGCTGTACCGGGGTTCGCCCCAGGATCCGCACGCCCGGATCGTCGATGATGCGACGGCAACCGCTCAGGTAGTGATCGGCAGCGTGGCGGAAATCGGTCTCGAGCGGCTCAGTGGCGGTTCGGACATCCACCTGAACCTGCCGCGCGAGCTGATCGTCAATCCGGCCGAACTGCCGCTGCATCCGGAGCGAACGGTGCTGGAGGTGCTCGAGTCGGTGCGCGCCGATGCGGAAGTGGTGGCGGGCATCCGCGACTTTCGCCGGCGCGGCTTCCGTATCGCGCTCGACGACTTCGTCAGTGCGGCGCACGACGAGGAGCTGCTGGGCCTCGCGGATATCGTCAAGATCGACCTGCTGCTCGAACCGCTGGAACGCTGGGCCGGCACCGCCACGATGCTGCTCGAGCGCGGCCTGCAGGTGGTCGCCGAGAAGGTCGAGACGCGCGAGCAGTTCGATCAGTGCCGTGCGCTCGGCATCCAGGCGTTCCAGGGCTATTGGTTCCAGCGTCCCGAGACCTTCGTGGCGCAGCGCGCGAGTTCGAACCGGCTGGTAACGCTGCAGGTGCTGTCCGCGCTGCAGGACCCGGAATGCCCGATGCCGGACCTCGAGCGGCTCGTGCAGCAGGACCTCGGGCTGGTCTACCGTCTGCTGCGCGTCATCAATTCCGGCTACTACCATCTGCCCCGTACCGTGACCTCGGTCAGGGAGGCGATCCTGATGCTCGGCCAGGACAGTCTGCGTCGCCTGTGCACGATCATGGCGCTGGCCGCGTTCGATGACCGGCCGCAGGAACTGCTGGTCAATACGCTCACGCGCGCCCGCATGTGCGAGCTGCTGGCGGTCATATCCCACCCCGATCATGCCGGCGAACTGTTCCTCGCCGGACTGCTCTCGCACCTGGATGCGCTGCTCGGCGTGCCCACGGCGGAAGCGGTCCGGACCCTGCCGCTGGCGCCGGAGCTGGAGTCGGCCCTGGTTTCCCACGCCGGTCCGATCGGTGAGACCTTGAGGTCCGTCGTGACCTTCGAGCGCGGCGACTGGATCGCATCCACGGCCGCAGGCATCGCGTTGCCACAGCTGCAGGGCGCCTACCTCGAGGCGGTAGGGTGGGCCGACGAGGCGCGCGGCCTGCTTCGTACCGGAAACGCAGGCCGATAGCCTCATTGCCGGATACCGGGGCGCTGCCGATGTCTGCGAGAATCGCGCCGGGCGGGTGGCAGCGCGGAGCGGAAGGCAAGCGACGATGAGCAGGGGTCCTGAGCCGCGCGCCGCGGGCGCGAATTCCGGCCGGCGCGGTGCCGGCAGCAGCGGGCGCGTGCGCAGCGCGCGTTCGCGGGGACCGCAAGTCATTGCGCTGGGGGCGCTGCCGGGCGCCGTGCTTGCCGCCGACCGCGCCGGCAACGTCTCCTACGTGAATTCCGAGGCGGCGCGGTTGGCCGGCAGCACGCCTGAGCGCCTGCGCGGCCGTCCCCTGGGCGACCTGATCGCGCCAATCCCGCCAGCACGCCGGCGCGCGGCGGCCTTCGCCGATTGGCTGCAAGCCCTGGGCCCCGGCGATACGGCCTGGGCCGCGAGGCTCGCGCGTCCGCGCGGCCGCAGCGTGCGGGTCCGACTGCAGGCCCGGGCACTGCGCGGTCCGCGCGGTCGCGTCCGCGGTCTGATCGTGGTGATCCGGCGCGACGAGGCGGCGCCCGGCCGCGAACGGCCCGTTGGCGCGATGGCCTCGCTGCTGCGGCGCGACGCACCGTTCCGTGCGGCCTTCGAGGGCACCGCGATCGGGATGGCGCTCGTGTCCCGAACGGGGCGCTTCCTGCAGGTCAACGAATCGCTGTGCAGGATCACCGGCTATACCCGCGCGGAACTCCGTCAACGGAATTTCCAGGCGCTGACGCACCCCGAGCACCTGGCCGCGAGCCTGGAGCGGCGCGATCAGCTGTTGCGGGGAGATTCGAGCGAGCACTGGGAGAAGCGCTACATCCACAAGGCCGGTCATGCGATCTGGGTGCAGCTCTCGGTGGCGCCGCTGCGCGACGCGGCGGGACGCATCCGCTACTTCCTGTCCGGCTTCCAGGACATCACCGCGCTGAAGAGCATCGCCGAGAACCTGCGCGAGAGCGAAGAACTGTTTCGCAGTGCCTTTGACGCCAGCGCGATCGGCATCGGCCTGGTGTCCCTCGAGGGCCGTTACCTGCGGGTGAACACGGCGCTGTGCCAGTTCCTCGGGCGTACCTCCGCCGAACTGCTGGGTACGGACATCTCCCAGTTCAACGAACCGGAGGAATACCAGACCATCGTGACGCGGCGCCGGCAGATGATCGAGGGCACCATTCCACGCTTCCATTCCTACGAGAAGCGCTTCCTGCACAGTTCGGGCCGCGTGCTGTGGGGGCAGCTGACGGTCGCACTGGTCCGCAACGCCGCCGGCCAGCCTACCTATTTCTGCATCCTGGTCCAGGACACGACCGAACGACGCGCGGCGGAGCAGACGCTGCGCGAGAGCGAGCAGCGGCTGCGGTCCATGGTCGAAGGACTGCCGGTGCTGATGGACGCCTTCGACGAGCGGGGATTGATAGTCGCCTGGAACCGGGAGTGCGAGCGCGTGTCGGGCTACCGCGCGGAGGAAATCATCAACAATCCGCGGGCCATGGAACTGCTGTATCCGGATCACGCCTACCGCAGCGCGATGCTGGCCGACGCGCGCAAGCGGCGGCGACGCGCCTATCGAGGCAGCGAGTGGACCCTGCGCTGCAAGAATGGCTCGACCAAGACGATCGCCTGGAACAACGTCGGCGCCACGGTGTCGGTCCCGGGGTGGTCCGAATGGGGGATCGGGATCGACGTCACGGAGCGGCGGCGCCTCGAGATCGCGCTACAGCAGGCCAGCGAGTATGAACAGCGTCGTCTCGGCCAGGAGATGCACGACGGGCTGGGCCAGGAACTGGCTGCGCTCGCGCTGCTGGCGCACAGCCTGGCGCGCTCGCCGAACCTGCGCCGGAGATCGCTGCGGCCCGATCTCAAGCGCCTCGCGGGCATCGCCAGCAAGGCCGTCGCGAGCGGGCGCGCGATCGCGCATGGTCTCGCGCCGCTCGAGGACAAGGCCGGCGGGCTGCTCAACGCGCTTCGGGAGCTCACGAGCCAGCCGCTGAGCCATCTCGGAGGGCCCGCCATCACGCTGCAGGAGCAGTGCGGGGCAGAGCTGAAGATCCCGGCCTCGACGCGCAGTCACCTGTACCGCATGGCACAGGAAGCGCTGAACAACGCGGTGCGGCACGCCCGTGCCCGCTCGGTCAGCATGCAATTCGTGGTCGATCCGCAGCGCGTGCGCCTGCGGATCAGCGATGATGGCCGCGGAATCGCCGCCCGCGCGCGCCGGACGGCCGGCATGGGCATGAAGACGATGCAGGATCGCGCCACGGCGATCGGCGGCACCGTGACGATCCGGACCCGTCGTGGCGTCGGTACGCGTGTCGTCATCGAATGCCCGAACCTGGCCTCGGCCAGCAAGCCCGTCGACTACGGCTGAGCCCGGGCCGCCGCACGGCTCACAGGGTTTCGAGCCACGCCATCAGCGCCTGGCGCTGCCCGGCGTTCGATTGCTCGAAGGCCCGGCGTGCCGGTTCGGCCTCGCCGTGGTGCCACAGTATCGCTTCCTCTATCGAACGCGCGCGACCGTCATGCAGCAGGCTCTGGGGTTCGCCGGCGCGCGTGTGGTGGCCGATGCCCCACAATGGCGCCGTGCGCCACCGACTGGGCACCGCGCGACCCGACGCATCGGTATCGGCAAGGCCTGCGCCGAGGTCGTGCAGCAGCAGATCGGTGCACGGCTCGATGGTGCCGATGTGCTCGCGTCCGTCCGCGTCCCGGAAGCGCACCGGCAGGCTGATCCGGTGGCAGTCGGCGCATCCGAGTCGCTCGAAGAAATTCCGCATGCTTGCCCGGCTCTTCAGGCCCGAGGCCGCCTTCGCTTCGGTTGCAGGAACGGCGAGCGAGCGCTGAAAGGCCACGACGGCGTCGAGCAGTTCGTCGGCAACCTCCGGGCTGCCGCCATCGCGCGCCGAGAGGCAGTCGGTCTGCACGCGCGTGCAGTCGTCGGTCGGGATGTCCCGCGAGGTCAATCCCATTTCCCTGGAGAACGCCTTGGTGGTCTGGTCGCGAATGGATACCGAAGCCCCCTGCCAGCCGAAGCGTCCGAGCGTGCGCACACCGCGATACGATTGCCAGGCGGGAGCGCCGTGGACTGCCGATGCCCTATGCACTGCTGGGACCAGCACCGCTTCCTGCGGGACTAGCTCCAGCAAGCCGACGCCGAACAAAGGCGGGGCCAGCCGCGGCTTCAGGACGGTGTCCGGGGCCAGCGGACCGTACTGCAGCCGGGAGACCTCATAGGATGGTGCGCGCAGGGACCACGCAGTGCCATCCGGGTAGGCTCCCGGGATCGCGCGATACGAGATCGTGACGAGCGCCTCCGGAGCGAGACCTGGCAGCGCAGCCGTGTTCAGCACGTGACCATAGGACGGATCCGGCGCGCCGCCGCCTCCGGGCCGCTCGAGCTGCATGATCAGCGGGGCGGGGGCCGGCCCGGCTCCGCGCGGTCCGCGGCCGCGCGCGCCCTCGTTGTGGCACTCATCGCAGGATGACGCGTTGTATAGCGGACCGAGCCCGTCGCGCCGCTCCGCCCCCGGCGTGGCCGCAGGAACCCATTGCGTATTGAATACCGCATGCCCGAGCTCGAACTGCGCGCCGTCCTCGGCGTTCAGCGGCGCATAGGCAGGTGGGTCGCGTGAATCGGCAAACGCGCGATATCCGAGCGGCTCCGCCCCGAGGGCCATGGGAAAGGCACAGCAGACAGCTGCCCGCAGCAGCGCCGGGATGGCAGCACTGCTCTTCGCGCCGGCGAGCACGCTCCGGATTCCCGTCGCGGGTCAGGGTTGGGGTGCCGGCGCACGCGTGATCGTGACGCGGGTCGACGTACTGGTAGAACCACTGAATTGGAGCAACAGCGGCTTCGCGGCAGGCAGATCGTATTCGACGATTTTGTGCGGTGCACTGCAACCCGGCGCGCCCTGGAAATCCTTCGAGGGCAGCAGATGCCCGTCCAGCACCACGTCGATCCAGAACGGCTCATCGAGTGCGACCCGGTAGGTTCCCGGCGTCGTGACCTGGAATGCCGCGAGCCCGGCGAAAGCGCCATCGGTCAGCATCTTCTTCCCCGGCGCCGCGGCGAAACTCACCTGGGTCTGGGGTGCCAGGGACAGCAGATACAGATGATCGGTAAGCAGCGGGGCGGCCGAGGCGGGGTTCGCGCCGGCCGTCGCGTGCTGCGGCGGCGAGGCGTACAGGGCCCGCTCGCGGGCCACGTCCCAGGCAAACCCGCTGCACGGATCCGCAGCCAGGGCCGGCAAGGCCAGGAGCGCCGCTATGAGGCTCGCCAGCATTCGGGGAAACCAGACGCAGGGATTCGTCGACATGGGTGTGGTGCTCACAGGTTCATCCGCAGGTTGGCGAAATACTGGCGCCCGGGCGCGTGGTACCCATCCTCGATCAGGTAGTTCTGGTCCGCAAGATTGGTCACACCGAGCTCGAACATCGCAGCGGGCAGGAACTGGTATGCCGCCTTGAAGCCGATGCGGCTGAACGCCCCGCCCCGATAGTAGACGGTCGCGACGGTCGCGCTCTGCAACCACCGGTCGCCTTCGACCTCGAGGCTCGGGATCACGCTCAAGCGCGCTACCGGTTGCCAGTTCAGGTACGCAAACAGCTTCTGATTCGGCGTATCGGTCGGGTAGGTGGCGCCGCTCTGCACCACGCGGTACAGGTTGGAATAGTTGAATCCGGCCAGCAGGGATGGAACGAGCCGCCGTGATATCTCGATCTCGAAACCCTCGCGCCGTTCCGCCCCGACGTTCTCGTTCTCGCTCAGCGACGCTGTGAGCGGCACCGCCGTGATCGCGTTCACGACCCGGGCGTAGAACACGTCTGCGACCAGCTGCGTACCGGCAAAGGTATCGGCCAGCCCGGCCTGCAGGTAGTGCGAGCGCTCGGGCTGCAGCGCCGGGTTGTTCTGGAAGGTCCCGAAGCGGGTGCTGTACATCTCGAACAGTGTCGGAAACCGTGAGCGGTCCGCGTAACTCAGGTGCACGGACCCGGTCGCGTCGTACCGGTAGACCAGCGCGAGTTCCCCGTTCAGTGCGTGCTTGTCCGCCACCGGATAGGAAAAGGTATATCCAAAGGGCGGGACATTCCCGGAGGCGACCCACTGGTTGTCGCCGATCAGGTGGCGGGAGTCGTAGCTGAACCCGGCGATCACGTCCGATTGCCTCGAGGGATGGTAGATGTTTTCCAGTGCAATCGAAGCAGTGGTTTCGGTGGCCGTCTCCCATGGCTGCTGGTACCAGATGCCGAATGGGACGTTGCGCGTGGTCTCGGTCTCGTTGTGCTCGTCCCACCGGTAATGGGCCGCCGCGCGAATGACGTCCATGCCTCCCGGCAGTGTCTCGCTCAGTTCCACGCTGCCACCGGCGGCGCGATCGTCGTAGGTGCTGTCGAAGGACTTGGGCAGGTTCTGCGTCGTGTAGCTGATGCTGTCGTACGAGTAGAGCTGATTGAAGAATCGATCGTAGTACAGCCGCGTCTTGAGATACGAGCCGCGATCGTCGAGCAGGTTCTGCGACAGCCAGTAGTAGCTCTTCTTGTCCCAGGCCGGCCAGGTCCAGTACTTGACCTGGTTCAGCGCAGTCCCGGTGATGAGACCGTCCGGCGGAGGATTGCCCTTGCTGCCGACCTGGTCGACGAAGTTCACGGTGTATTCATCTCCCGACGCCGGCAGGTACCCGGCCTTCAGGTTGATCTTGTAGTCCTGGTGCTGGGACTGCAGCCGGTCCCCCGATCCCTGCAGCGTGCCCGGCGCGAAATCGCCCGACAGGCGGAACTGCTCCTGCTTCGTGAACGAGCCGGCTCCCTGTACCAGCCAGTCGGATTGTCGGGAACCGACGAACAGGTCGGAAGTGAAGCCGTCATATCGCCCGCTCGAATCGACGGTCACTCCGGCGCGCGCCTCACCCTCCAGCGGCCGAGCTGCCACGCGGCTGACCAGATTGATCGATCCGCCCATCGCCCCGGGTCCGTCGATGACCGACGCAAAGCCCTTCGACAGCTGTATCTGCGCCAGATCCACCGTCGTGAAACGACCGAAGTCGATGCGGTCGTCCACCGGCAGGAAGATCGGGATTCCGTCCTGGTACAGCGGTACGCGCCAGCGATCGAATCCCCGGATCCACACGTCGGTCTCGTTCCGGGCACCGACTTCGCTGACCGAGGTTCCCGGCGCCAGCGCGATCGCCTGATCGAGCGTGTCGCGATTGAAGGACCGCAGATCCGACTGCGTGACGGTGCTGCCGCCGATGGAGCCGCCCTGAGGCTGCAGGGCGTATACCGTCACCTCCTCGAGCGCGGCCGGGTCGGCACCCGCCGCCCGGGCGCCCAGGGGCAGGGCGACTGCAAGTAACGCGACCGCGGATCGGATCGGGTGCACATCGGGCTCCGGTACTGCACGCTGTACCGCGTAATATACGTTTAAATATCACGCAATCCAATCAATCCAGGCCGAAGCGACGGTGAAACCAGGTCTTCATCAGGTGCGTCAGCACCAGGTAGGCCAGCAGCATCGCGCCCAGCAGCGGCCAGTACCGGGCCGGAAGCGCGACGAAGCCGAATGCGCTGGCAAAGGGAGAATAGGGCAGCCAGATACCGGCCAGGCAGGTCGCCAGTCCGGTCAGCAGCAGCGGGGTGCTGGCGCGGCTCTCGATGAAGGCCAGTCGCCGGGTCCGGATCACGTGGATGATCAGGGTCTGCGACAGCAGCGATTCGACGAACCACCCGGTCTGGAACAGCGGCGCCCGGGCTGGCGTCGAGGCGCCAAACACGAAATACATGATCAGGTACGTCGCGTAGTCGAAGATCGAGCTGATGGGGCCCACGAACAGCATGTAGCGTCCGATATTGCCGATCTCCCAGCGGCGCGGCCGCGCCAGGTATTCCTCGTCGACGTTGTCGGTCGGAATGGCGGTCTGGGAGAAGTCGTACAGCAGGTTGTTGGTCAGCACCTGCACCGGCGCCATCGGCAGGAATGGCAGCCATGCGCTGGCGCCGATCACGCTGAACATGTTGCCGAAATTCGAACTCGCGCTCATCCGGATGTACTTCACGACGTTGCCGAACACCTTGCGCCCCTCGATCACGCCCTGATCGAGCACCAGCAGGCTCTTCTCGAGCAGGATGATGTCGGCCGATTCCTTCGCGATATCGACCGCGGAGTCCACCGAGATGCCGACGTCGGCGGCCTTGAGGGCCGGGCCGTCATTGATGCCGTCGCCCAGGAACCCGACCACGCGCCCGCTGCCCTGCAGGGCGCGGATCACGCTGGCCTTCTGCAGCGGCGTGAGTTTCGCGAATACCTGCGCCTGCTGTACCAGGGATGCAAGCTGCGGCCCGCTGCTCGCCGCGAGTTCGCTGCCGAGTACCACCCGCGTGACCGGCAGTCCCACGTCGCGGCAGATCTTGCGCGGTGACGATCTCGTTGTCGCCGGTGAGGATCTTGACCTGCACGCCGTGCGCGCCCAGCGCCGCGATGGCCGCGGCGGCACTCTCCTTCGGGGGATCGAGGAACGCGATGTAGCCGACCAGCATGAGCCCGGACTCGTCGGCCAGGCCGTAGACGTCCTGGTCCGCGGGCAGATCCTTGATAGGCGACGGCGACGACGCGGAAGCCGTCGGCGTTCAGCGCTGGTCCACCGTCGCGCGAGCTGCGCACCAGGGCGGCGTCGAGGGCGACCGATCTGCGCCGTGCGGCCCGGCCCTGGCGCGATACCGCGAGGATCTCCTCGACCGCGCCCTTGCAGATCAGGATGTGCGGTCGCCCGTCCCGCTCGTACCACCACCGACATGCGCCGCCGCTCGAAGTCGAAGGGGATTTCGTCGACCTTCTGGTAGCTCGCGCGCATGCCGGGCCAGGCGTTGCGACTTCGGCGTGATCGCAGCACGGCGACGTCCAGCAGGTTCTTCAGCCCCGACTGGTAGTAGCTGTTGAGGTAGGCGTACTCGAGCACTTCCTCGCTGTCCTCGCCGAGCAGGTCGACGTGCTTTTCCAGGAAGATGCGGTCCTGGGTCAGCGTGCCGGTCTTGTCCGTGCACAGCACGTCCATGGCGCCGAAATTCTGGATCGCATTGAGCCGTTTGACGATCACCTTCTTGCGCGACATCGCGATCGCGCCCTTGGCCAGGTTGACTGTCACGATCATCGGCAGCATCTCGGGCGTCAGGCCTACCGCGACCGCGGTCGCGAACAGCAGCGCTTCGAGCCAGTTGCCCTTCGTGAAGCCGTTGATCAGGAACACCAGCGGCGCCATCACGAAGATGAAGCGGATCATCAGCCATGCGAAGCGGTTGATTCCCCTGTCGAAGCTCGTCGGCGTACGGGTACCCGACATGGCATTGGCCAGACCGCCGAAGTAGGCGCGGGCGCCGGTCAATGCGATCACTCCGGTCGCGCTGCCGCTCACGACCGTGGTGCCCATGAAGCAGATGTTCGTGAGCGCTCCGATATCCACCGGCGGCGCGGTCTGCGGCTCGGCGTGCTTCTCTACCGGCAGCGACTCGCCGGTCAGCGACGCCTGGTCGACGAACAGTGTCCTTGGCACTGATCAGGCGCAGGTCGCCGGGGATCATGTCTCCGGCTGACAGATGCACGATGTCCCCGGGCACGAGCTGCTCGAGTGGTACTTCGCAGGGTGCCGGCTCGCCCTGGCGCACCACCATGACGGTCGTATGGACCATCGCCCGCAGCCGCGCCGCCGCGCGATCGGACCGGCGTTCCTGGACGATGGCGAGCACCAGGCTCAGCACGACCATCAGGAAGATGATGACCGCCGCCTCACTCTCGCCGGTCGCCAGCGAAACCCCCGCCAGCGCGAGCAGCATCAGGTTGAGCGGATTGAGCAGCCGGTGTAGCAGCTGCGCTGCAAAGCTCACGTGCTCCTGGTGCGCAATCACGTTGGGGCCAAACTGCTGCCGGTGCGCCGCCACGGCGGCGGTCGACAGGCCGGACGCGGCGCTGTGCAGGCGCTCCAGGGCCTGCGCAGCATTCAGCGTCGCCAGTTCCAGCAGTTCCGGAGACAGGTTCGCCTTCGGCTCGGCCGGCGGGGCCGAGCGCGATCGACCGAAAGGCCACCCGGGGACCGGCCTTCGGCGCGGCGCACGTTCGGTTTCGGTCACGGATCACCCGGCCGCGAAGCAGCGGCGATTCTCGCCCGGTCCGCGCCCGCGCGCATTACGCATTAGTGCGTAACGCGAGGACGTTGCGCGCCGATTGGGGCTACCATGGCCGCACGGTGCCGGCGTCACCGGCGAGGGGGGCGATCATGAAAATGCCAATCGTATCGGCACTGGGCCTGCTGGCAGGCCTGGGGCTGCAGGCCGCGGCGCAGCAGGCGCCGACCGGCGCGCCGCCTGCCGACAGCTACGAGGGCCATCTCGCGGCGGCGAAGCAGGCGGCCGGATTCGAATTCCCGGGCACGCTGGCGCGGCTGTGCATCGCGCCCGCCACTGCCGTCGGCGCGAACATCCATGCCGCCGACCGCGCGCAGTGGTACGCGGAGCCGGCGCAGGTGTTCGACAACCTGTACTGGGTCGGGACGCGGATACATTCCTCGTGGGCGCTGACGGACCCGCAGGGGATCATCCTCATCGACACCCTTTTCAACTATGCGGTAGGTCCGGAGATCGTCGATGGCCTCAAGACCCTGCATCTGGATCCGAAGAAGATCCGGTACGTGATCGTCACGCACGGACACGGCGATCATGACGAGGGCGCCAGGCAGCTGCAGGACGCGTACGGCGCACGTATCGTGCTCGGCGCTCCGGACTGGGACCTGATCGAACAGGGGCCCGAGATGCCCGGCGGCAAGCCGCGCCGGGACATCGTCGCGACCGACGGACAGCAGATCACCGTCGGCGCGAACACCGTGACCCTGGTGAGTACCCCGGGGCACACGGCGGGTACCCTGTCCATGCAGCAATACATCGAGCCCTGCCTCCTCTGCTGGACTC